>JAHCKB010000156.1 GCA_026125985.1 Bradyrhizobium sp. | reverse complement strand
TGTTTGCACCACGCCGCCGCGCCTGACCATCACAACCGACAGGAGCGGTTCCAATGGCTGAAGACACTACTGCCTTTGTTATTCCGCTTCATCAAGCCTCGCGAAAGCGCAAGGACAAGGCCGCCAGCCCGCGCGCCAAGGCTCCCCGACGCCGCAAAAAGCAGGACGCAAAAGGCGCTACCGTCACGGGGATCGAGCCGCCATCTCCGGAGTCGCTGATTCCGCCGGAGTTTCTCTCGGCAGAGGGTGCGGTCGCAGAACCCGCCGCCGTCCCGTCAGATCTCTCAGGCCCGGGAAAACCGACCGTGACGCGCACGGCACCGGGCGCACCCGTCATGCCATTGCGGCATCACATCGCCCCGGTGCTCCTTGCGATCGCCGCCCTCGCACTTGCCTGCGTCGGCATCACCATCAACGGCTGGTATGCCCGATCGCTGGGGTCGAGCGACGTGGCAGGATGGCTCTTCCTGGCCGTCGGCGCTGCCGCCGACGTCGTGGCGCTCGTCATGCCATCCTGCGCCGCCAGCCTGTGGCGGGCCCGCGAGCGGGTCACCGCGATGGTGGGCTGGAGCGTCTGGCTCATGACCTTTGTCTTCGCCGTGACGGCGGGCATTGGCTTTGCATCGACCAACATCAGCGACGTGACGCAGGCCCGTGCCTCTCGCGTGACGCCCGCTGTGACGACAGCGCAGGCTGCGCTGGCGGATGCGATGGCGGCTCGCGACCGTGAGTGCAAAGGTGGCGTTGGGAAGTTCTGCCGCGAACGGGAAGCAGCGGTGGCAGACCGTCGTCAGCTACTCGACGCCGCGATGTCCTCCGTCGAGAAAATCGCAGACCCTCAAACCGACGCCGCCATCAAGCTGGTGACGTGGACCTCCCGCGGCATGCTGCAGCCAACGCCCGACGACTTCGCCATGCTTCGGCTCGTCCTGCTGGCCCTTCTGCCGCAGATCGGGGGAATACTGCTGCTGGTCGGGCGCCGTGTCGCGAGGCCTGGCTAGCTTCGTCTCTGGCACTCAGCACGGCGTGTGCTGCGACCGCGTGAACCACGCAAGTCAGAATCGCAGTGAGGAGATTCAACGGGTTAACTGGTCGGGGCAGCTGGATTCGAACCAACGACCTGCAGTACCCAAAACTGCCGCGCTACCAGGCTGCGCTATACCCCGACTTTCGGATCGAACAGCTACACGCTTCACCCGCAGCCAGCAAGGCGGAAGCCCTGCCTCAGCGCTTGCTGAACAGCGGATGGGACACCCGGTCCCCGGGCGCGATGCCGTATTTCTGCGCGGTGCCGGCGGGCACTTCCAGCACGGCCCTCGCAAGGCCGCCGGAAGAGATGACCCTGGTCGATTCCGGCTCGGTATTCTCCGCAATCCGCAGGATCCGGCCGTCGGCGCGGATGAAGATCATGTCGAGCGAGATGTAGGTGTTCTTCATCCACATCGAGATCTGCTGCTCCGGCGAGAAGTCGAACAGCATGCCTTTGCCGTCGGCCAGTTCCCGCCGATACATCAGCCCCTTCTGCTTCTCCTCTTCGGTGGTCGCCATCTCCACCGAGAAGATGTGCACCCCGTTCCTGGTTGCGATTTCCAGCGTCCCGAAACTGGCGGCCCGCGCCGGAGGCGTCGTGAGCGCGGCGAACACGGCAACCAGGGCCGCCATCAGCCAGATGCGCGCGGCGCGTCGGGCAAAGTCTCGGTCTGAAATCATGGAAAAGCGCTCAAGTCGGTCCACGGGGATGGAGGGCAACCTACCCCGGCTCTCGCGGCACACGCCAGAGGTTCCCGCGGCACAGCGGGGCTCACAATTGCGTCAAAGAGCCAATTGCGTGGTTAGAAGCCGACTGACTAGTGAGAAGAAAGCGCCGACGGCCCGGTTTCGGGATGGATTTCCGCAGCCATCATGCCCTTGGAACCCGGCCCAAAGCGGACCAGCACATACTGGCCGGGGCGGAGTTCCGTCATGCCGAAGCGACGGAGTGTCTCCATATGCACGAAGATGTCGGGCGTTCCCTCGCCGCAGCTCAGGAAGCCGAAACCGCGCAGCCGGTTGAACCATTTGACCTGCGCTCGCTCAAGGCCCGAGGTCGGAACAACCGTGACGTGCGTCCGGGGCGGCAGCATTTGCGCCGGATGGATCGCGGTCGACTCGTCCATCGAGACGATGCGGAACGCTTGGTATCCCTTGGCGCGCTGCACGCACTCCACAACGACCCGCGCTCCCTCATAGGCGGTCTGGTAGCCGTCGCGGCGCAGCACGGTCACGTGCAGCAGCACATCCGGCCATCCATTGTCGGGAACCACGAAGCCGTAACCCTTCGAGGCGTCGAACCATTTGATGACGCCTGAGATTTCGACGAGATTGGCAGCGGCATCGCCAAGACCGGAGAGCGCATCCAAAGCAGGGTCGCGTGTCGCGCCGCCCTGAAATTCTGCTGCCGGTCCAATCCTGCTCGGCCCTGCGCCCCCCGGCGGCACACCAAGCTTCTTGGACTCAAATCCGTCCGACCCCATGACCCCGGACCCCACACCTCGTTGACGATGCGCCCCTCAGAAGCAGCACCGAACGCGCACCCATCCATGACAACTCATGATAACGCCGCGCGAATCTTCTCGTTCCAAAACATAACACTTGCGCTTGCGACGCATAGAAAAAAAACAATTGCGGGGGCAACTATGAACAGGTTGCGCAGCCGCGAATCGGATTCGGCCTTCAATTTCCCACAAAGGGTCCGAGTGTCTCGCCGATGTCGTAGCGCAATACCAGATCGGCGATGTCGTCCTGCTCGGTCGGCTCGCGGTTGATGATCACCAGTTTCGCGCCATTGCGTTTGGCCATCAGCGGAAATCCGGCTGCCGGCCACACCACCAGCGAGGAGCCGATGGCAAGAAACAGATCGCATGTCTGCGAAAGCTCGGTGGCGCGGCGCATCTCCTCTTCCGGCATGGACTGGCCGAAGGAGATGGTTGCGGTTTTTACGGGCTCATCGCAGGCGCTGCAGTCTGGCGCCCTGCCATGCTCCTCGAAACGAGCCCTGACCCATTGAAGATCAAAGGATTTTCCACAGCCGATGCATCGCGCATAGGTGGTGTTGCCGTGCAACTCGACGACGTCCTCGGGCTTGAAGCCGGACGCCTGGTGCAGATTGTCGATGTTCTGGGTGATGATCGCCGGCGTTTTGCCGGAACGGTAAAGCGAGGCCAGCGCGCGGTGTCCGCGCCCCGGTTTGGCCGCCGCAAATGTCGGCTCCATCGCAAAGCGACGCCGCCAGGACTCGTCCCGGGCCTCCTGGCTGATGACGAATTCGTCGAAATTGATCGGGCGGTTGCGGGTCCAGAGACCGCCGGGTGAGCGAAAGTCGGGGATGCCGCATTCCGTGGAGATGCCGGCCCCCGTGAAGGGCACGATGACGGATGCTTCGGCAATCATCTCGCCGAGCCGTTCGACGCCGCTGCTCAGATCCTTTGCGATCACTGGACAATCCTCGAAGCGAAAGGGCGTGCCCACTATAAGCACGCCCCGTTGGATTGCCAGTTGGCCGCGTTTTGTCGGTGCGGGCTCAGACCTAGGCAGCCTCCGCCACCGTCGGCTCCTTGGTCGCGCGCTGCTCGTCGCTCCGCTTTGCGCGCGGCACCGGTGTCGCGGCGGCCGCCTTCTTCGCGGGCCGGCCGTACTGCGCGAGCTTCTCGAGCTCTGCCTCCAGTTCGGCGCGCCGCGCCTCGACTTTCTCCATCAGTTTTTCGCCGGCGCGCTCACGCAGCGCGGCGAGTTCTTCGATGCTCAGCGAATCCAGATCTGTCTTTGCCATGTTGCCTCCCACGTATTCCCCAAGGGTTTCGCCGTTCGCTACCGGGAACGTGCGAGCACGACAATCGCCGCCGCCGCTTTATCCACGGCCTTCGTGCCGGCATGGCCGCCCGTGCACAGCCACAATCCTGCAACCATGCCTCCAAAATCGCGCCCGAATCCCGACCGCCAATGGCCACCGGGACGACTCAACCAAGGGGATAGGCAATGCAGGAGAAGCCGGATTGGGTGACGCGCGAGCGTGAGGAGATCGCCGCACGCGTTGCAAGCTTCCGCGCCACGCAGAAGAAGTTCGAGAAGGAGCGCGAGGAATACTACGCCGCCACGCTCTCCAATGCCTGGGACGGCTTCAACAAGCCCTTTGTCTGGAACTGACCGCGATCGCAGGGAATCCCGCGGCTCGCCCCGGGCTTCCTTCGCGAGAAACCGAACGGATCAGTTGGCCTTTTGCGGCTGGCCTGCGGTGCGTATGAGCTTGTCGGCCTTGACCAGCACTCGGTCGCTTTCCGGCGGAGCGCGCAGCGAAAAGCTGATGATCACGAAAGCCGCGCAGAACAGGAAACCGATCGCCATCACCCGACGATGGGTCGGCTTGTCCGCATTGTGAAATGAAGGGACCATGGCTGCGTTTCCTGCAGCCACCCTTGCTGGCGTCACGCCCCGCGCGCAACGCAATCCCGCCCTTAACGTAACTGAATAGGGTTATCCGCTGCGGGGTAACCTCGCGTTAGCCAAGCCCAGCCCTTGCCGGCCGTCACATCAGTTGCGCGACGAACTCGACCGTGCCCTTCAGCATGGCCACCGCCAGCCCTGCAGAGAAGGCCGCGGTGCCGAAATCGGCCAGTTCGGACAGCGCTTCGCGCTGCTCCTCGTCCATCAACTCCAGGGTCTTGCGCGTCGCCTTGCGCATGGTCATCGCTCCATCGCCTGCCATCGCAACGCATGGGGAGCCCCGGCGGTTCCCCTGCGACATCTTCGAGCGTTAACCCAATCTCTTTACAAAGCGTAAATGCGGTCCGGGGAATTCTACGGGGCAGGAGGTGCCGCGCCATGCTTGTCTACCCCACACCCCATGCGGTGACGCAAGCCCGGATCCAGCTCGTTGCCGATCAGACTGAGAAAGCTCCTACGCACGTCATCCATCAGGACGTGCTGAACGTCTTTGCGGCGAAGAACGAAGCCGAGCGCCAGGCGCTGGCGGAATATCGCGCAGCGCAACCGCCGGACGACCATCTCGACGTAAAGGCCTGAACCCGGCCCGCATCGGTCCGCCGTCTCAGCCGCGGGGCCCGCGCGTCGATTGCGCAGCCAGCACCGGCTCGGCCGCGCCATCCTGTGCCGGGGTTTCCGGCCAATCGGCCCGCGGCCGCAACATCGATTTTGCAAACTTGAGCGCACCGCGCCAAAGGCCGCGCCCGGAGAGGTCGAGCACGACCTCATGGTGGCGCAACCCCTTCCCGCCCTTTACCAGACCGAGGTCGCGTATCACGCAATAATGTCCGCTGCTCATCCGCGCGAGCCGCGCATTCCCGAACCGACGCATCGCGCGAGCATGCATTGGCCGATGACGGTGTCAAATCTTGACGCACCGCGAATCGAGGATGACCACAAGAACGCGCGGAGCAACGAAATCCGGCACAGCGCCTCTCGCGGTGCGGAAACGTTCTGCGTCTGACTCCATTTCGTTCGCAAAGAACGAATCGGAATCGGAAAAATCGTCGCGCGCAGATTCTTAAAAGATGGTTCTCGCGCTATCCGTGCGCGGCGAGCCGCCAGGCGCCGACCGTACTCAGCAGGTGAATTCCGCCATAGCCGGCGAGGAACGCGAAGGCCGCAAAATACTTCCACTGAATCTTGTCGTGGAAAGCCAGATACGCGGACGCCGCAAAGCACAGGATCGACGGGGTCACTGCCGCCAGAATGCTCAGGGCCAACATCGTCGTCTCCTTCGTGTCGAACTGGCCGCAGGCTGCCGCAGGTCCTCGCAATCGACTGTGGCGGTCGTCACAGTCGGCGCATCTGCCGCCTGCCGTACCGTGCGGCCGCCTCGTCGCGCCGCCAAAATTCGCTCGCCTTCATGTTTGGGTAAGCATGTCGTGGCAATAATTTGCGCGTTGAGTTGCGTGGAGTATGCGTTGTGATCGATTTTGCCGCACTGCGCGGTCTCGCCGACGAGAACCGCAGCTATATCCAGATGTCCGAAGACAAGGCCTTCGCGCTTCGCGCCGTGATCGCAGGTCACGACGTGGTTCTCGGCATCTACCCTTCCGAAGAAGAAGGCATCGGCCTGCACGTCATCAAGGGCGATGATCTCCTGCGCCGGATCGCCAATTCGAACGAGCCCGGCAACTACACCCACACCGCGATTGCGGTTCAGAACCTCGATCAGGCGGTCACGCTGAAGGCGCTGCTGGCGGCTTAGGCCGCAGCGATACCCTACTGCGCGAACGGTTCGTAGGGCATCAAATCCCCAACGCAATACGCGGGGGAATCGCAGGCGCTTGGTTGGTCGCGATCCAGGCCCATTGCCGCGGGGTTTGGCAGCCCCTGCCCCTCGCGGCATTCTTCTGCTAATACGCCCCGCGATCCAACAAAAACCCTACAGGGAGCCCAACCCATGCGTTACCTCCACACCATGCTGCGCGTGCGCAATCTCGATTCTGCGCTAAAATTCTACCGGGACGCGCTGGGGCTCAAGGAAGTCCGCCGGATCGACAACGACAAGGGCCGCTTCACGCTGGTGTTCCTCTGCTCCGAGCAGGATCTCGATCTCCTGAAGAACCTGCCGAAGACGCGCGGCGCGCCGCTGGTCGAACTCACCTACAACTGGGACGAGGAGAAATACGGCGAGGACCGCTTCTTCGGCCATCTCGCCTATGAGGTCGACGACATCTACGCCACCTGCGACAAGCTGATGAAGATGGGCGTCACCATCAACCGTCCGCCGCGCGACGGCAACATGGCGTTCGTGCGTTCGCCCGACCTGCATTCGATCGAGCTGTTGCAGAAGGGCGACCCGAAGCCACCGGCTGAGCCGTGGGCCTCGATGCCGAACACCGGCCACTGGTAATCCCATCGACGACAGACCGGGCCTCGCCTTCGCATGGCGGGGCCCGATTTTTTGCCGGGCGCTTTCGGCGCGTAATTCCGCTAAGTCAGACCGGATCAACGGGAGGTTCGCATGGCCGGACAATTGACGATCTGGGGCCGGGCCAATTCGGTCAATGTGCAGAAGGTGCTGTGGTGCCTGGCCGAGCTCGACATCCCCTATACCCGCATCGACGCCGGCATGGCCTTCGGCAAGAACGACACGCCCGAATATCTGGCGATGAATCCCACCGGCCGGATCCCGACGCTGGTCGACGGCGACTATGTGCTGTGGGAATCCAATTCGATTATGCGCTATCTCAACCTCGCCTACGGCAAGGGCTCGCCGATCTATCCGCAGGACGCCAAAGGCCGCGCGTCCGTCGACCGCTGGCTCGACTGGACGCTGTCGACGCTGCAGCCTGTCGACCGTCCCGTGTTCTGGGGTCTGGTGCGCACGCCACCGGAAAAGCGCGACATGGCCGCGCTGCAGAAGGATGCCGACGCTGAAGCCGTGGTGTGGCGCGCGGTGGAAGCCCAGCTTGCCACCCGACGCTTCATCGAGGGCGACCAGTTCACCATCGCCGATATCGCGCTTGGCGCCTTCGCCCGGCGCTGGTTCGGCGTCGAAGGCATAACGAGGCCGAAGCAGCCCAACATGGAACGCTGGTTCGCGCAGCTTGCCGAACGTCCGGCATTCGTGAAGTTCATCGCGCCGCCGCTGTCGTGAGGCGCGGCGCCGATCGTCTCTCAATTTGTCATGGCCGGGCTTGTCCCGGCCATCCACGGCTTCGGCTGCAGCAGCAAAACGTGGATGCCCGGGGCAAGCCCGGGCATGACGAGAAGAGAGTGCTTTTCGAGAGTTCGGGCGCTGTCAGCCCACGAACTTCACGCCGACGGTGCGGCCCTGGCGCCAGACCACTTCGCAGGGGCGTCCGGCCTGCGTGTCGCGCGAAAGCGTCAGCCGCAGCTTGGCCGGCAGCGTGTTGTTGTCCTCGACCGTCACCTTGGCGCCCGAGCCGGAGATATCCTCCACCATGCAGGTGCGCACGGCAAAGCCGCCTTCCAGCGTGATCCAGCCGGGCTGGCGCACCGACCTGCGCGCCGCGCGCTTCCTTGCGCCCAGTTTGTTCAGTCCCTTTGCGCCCAATCTGCTCAGTCCAGTCGCCATCGACGTCTTTCCTTAAAACTCTAGTCGATTTACGCCGCTCCGATTTAAAAACCGTTGCGGAATACCCCCTGTTTTCTGGCATCCGGATCGCGCGCCAAAACCCCTGAATTGCACGCGCGCGGCGACTTGCCGGCCCCGGCAAACGACACTATACGTTCGCTCGCAATTGGCCGGGCAGAGTGCGGCGGCTGACGGCAAACCGGGTTAAATCAGGCTTGCAAGATATTGATTTCCCTGCGTTTTGCTCCCTTCGTCTATCGGTTAGGACGCCACCCTTTCACGGTGGAGAGAGCGGTTCGATTCCGCTAGGGAGCGCCAAAACGGCTCTCAGCTTTGCATCCAAGTGCAGGCGAACGAAAAAGCCCCGGCCGCGACCGGGGCTTTCCAGATTGTCTGGCAGAACCGATCCGTACTTCGCGACGAGCGGGACGGGATCGGCTTGAGGGCGAGGCTCGGCGAACGTTATCGACTTTTCTTCAATGCAAATCTTGCTTGCAGGTCGTCCGTCTCGATCGCGCGGAAGCGGCGCGGGGCGCTGTCGTCCAACCGTTTTCCGGCGCGCCCTTTGGTAACCGCGCGCCAGCCAAGGTCGGTATCGAAGACCACTGCGGCCGTTAGTCCTCGACTGAAGATATGGTCTTCGTCACGCAAAACCTCGAAGAACCTCCAGATCCAATCCGTACTGGAAGTGCGCTTCCCGGTCATGAATTGCCCCATGTCGCCGCGTGAACGGCGCAGATGTGTCCGTCCATCATAGCTGAGTCGGTCCCCTGCGCCTCAGTAACTGCGCATCGACCGGCGCTATCGAACAGGCTCCGTCGTCCCGATTATCGGCTCAACCGTCGTCGCGGGGGGGGGGGCCCGCGCTGCGCAATCGCGATCAGCCGCACTCCGCTCCGCTTGTTAGAGCGCTTCACGAAGACGGCTTTGCCTTCCGCTTTTTCCGGCTGCCGATGTGCCGGACCATTCCCGCCTGATCCGGCTTGAAGCCGCGGGGAAAGACCGTCCGCTCATCATAGGTCGCGCCGTTCAATCTCGCGCCGCCAAGACGCGCATCGGTCAGGTCAGCGCCGTTGAAACGGGTGATGCGATGCGCGGGCAAGGCGCTGATCGCGTTGGCGGCGGAAAGATTGGCGCCGATCAGTTTTGCGTCGGTGAAATCCGCGCCGCCGATATCGGCGCGGGAGAGATCGGCGGCGGAAAGATCTGCGCCGACGAAGTCGGTCGATCCGCCGAGATTGTCGAGCGCACAATTGGCTTGGCGAAGATCGGCTCTGCGCAGGTTGGCGCCATTGAACGTCGCGCCGCGCAGATCGCAGCGCGTCAGAATGGCGTCTTCAAGCACGGCATCATGGAACATGCCCCAGTAGAAATCCGCTTCCGTCATGTCAACGCCGGCAAGTTCGGCGAACATCATGTCGCGGCCTTGCTGGCTCGTTCCCGCAAGCGAGCGGTCTCCCGGCGGCAGGCGAACCGTGCGGTCCGGAAAATCATCGTCCGGCTGCGAAGCGTCATCGAAGTCGTCGGAGGTCATGCGCCTTTGTCGGGCACAGGCCGCCCGCGGTTCGAAGGCGACGCTCCGTCGTCCGCCCTCACTTTCGAGGAGCGGCGCGCCTCACCGCACCATGGCGCCGTATACGATGTCCTGCACCTGCTCGCGATAGTATTTCCGCAAGTCGCCGGGTGCGGCGGTGCCGACCACCACCACCAGCTTCTCCTTCGGGTCGCAGAAAAACTGCGTGCCGTAGGCGCCGTTCCAGGTGAATTCGCCGGGATTGCCGGGCACCGCCGACAGACCTTCCTGGGTACGGACGGCGACGCCAAGCCCGAACGAGAAGCCCGCGCGATGCGGCTCCACTTTGCCGACGTTGTTCTGGATCTCTGGCCCGAGGTGGTTGGAGATCATGTGATGCACCGTCTTCGGCCCGAGGACACGCTTGCCCTCGAGCTCGCCGCCATTGAGCAGCATCTGTCCGAACCGCACATAGTCGCCGATGGTGGCAAAGGCACAGGCCCCACCGCAGTCGGATTTCTGCGGCGTGTCCAGGAGCCTGATGGTCTGCGGTTTGCCGTTGAGCGGATTGTTGGCGAACGGCCTCGCCAGCCGCGCGCGCTGGGCCTCAGAAGGCGCGAAACTGGCATCCTTCATCCCGAGCGGCTGCCACACATTCTTCGCCAGATATTCGCCGAGCCGCTGCTCGCTGAGCTTCTCCACCACTGCTCCCAGCACATCGATCGAGAAACCATACTCAAAGACGGTCCCCGGCTGGTGCGCCAGCGGCAGCTTGGTGATGCGCTCGATGAAGGCCGCGGTGTCGCCCTCGATCGCCGGCGTAATTCCGCCGGGATAGGCTTTCGCCACCGCGCTCGTGCTGTCAGGACGGCCGCCATACATCAGGCCCGAGGTGTGGCGGTACAGGTCGTGGATCAGGATCGGCCGCGTCTGCGCGTCGAGCTTCAGCGAACCGTCCGCCTGCACGACACCGACCTTCATGTCGGCAAACGCCGGATAGTAATCCGCCAGTTTCGCCTGCAGCGGCAGGCGACCCTGCTCCATCAGTGTCAGCCCCGCGACCGCCGTCATCGGCTTGGTCATGGAGGCCAGCGCAAACACCGCATCGAGCGGCATCGGCGTGCCCTTGGCCGGATCAAGCTGGCCGTAAGCCTTGAAGTGCACCAGCCTGCCCTCGCGGGCGATGGCGACTACCGCGCCCGGCACGCGCTTGGCCGCGATCTCGCGGGCGAAGAAGTCGTCCATGCGGGCAAGGCCGTCCTGCGAGAA
>JAHCKB010000155.1 GCA_026125985.1 Bradyrhizobium sp. | reverse complement strand
CTCCGACGAATAACGGGCCGCGCAGTAGGCGGATCTCCTGGTCTGCGAACAGGCCGACCGCGGGCCCGCGCACCGGCAGGCGGTCCTCTCGCGCCCGATACTGGAACAGCACGCTCAGCATCTCGAACGGTACGATCGGCCGGCCCCAGGGATTGTCCCCGCCCGAATAATAAGGGGATGGCTCGGTGATGACCTTGAGCTTCTCGGCCAGCGAAAACGGATAGAGGTCGCCCATGTACTGGTCGAAATCCATCTTCACCGTCTGCTGGTCGGTCTTCATGCCGACCTTGATGTCGCGCAGGATCACGGGATCGGCCAGCGGCTTCAACTCCTTCAGCCGCTGTGACAGCGCCGTCTCCGTTACATCACGGCCGACCGAGGCGGTGCCACGCAGGATTTCCGTGCCGTCCTTTCGTGTCATGCCGATGGTGCAGATAGTTTGTCCCGGCCTGGGCACCTCGATGCTCGCCTGCACCTCCTCACCCTCGAACACGGGATTGCGGTAGTGCGCGGAGAGGCAGCCGGTCTCGAACCATTCCTTGCCCCAGATGCGCTCGCCGAGCGGCGCGAATTGGCTGAAATGGGTCGGGCCCTCGATGGTGCCGCCCTGGAAGCCGAGCTTTTGCGCGGTCGCATCGTCATGGATCGACGCATGCGAGTCGTAGGTCTGGGCATGCAGCATCTGCTTCGGCTTGCGCCACGGTCCTGACAGCATGCCGTTGCTCTCGGCGATTTCGGTGTCGAAAGCCTTTGTCATCCGCGTCTCCCTCAATTCGGCTCGTAAGTCGTTCCTGCGGCAAGTGTCGACGCGGAATCAAGCAAAATGCACGGGTGATATGCCGCGGCGCGGCAAACAGGGGGCTGTGCATGCATGGCAAAACCGGTGCATGCTGCGCCAAACGAAATCAGGTCCAAACGGGCCGCAGGAAGCGCGGGCTAGGTTCATCATGGCATTGCTGGAAGTTGGGCTGGACGACAAGTACCGGCTGGATGCGAAGCGGATCTTTCTTTCGGGAACGCAGGCCCTGGTTCGGTTGCCGATGCTGCAACGCGAACGCGACCGCGCCGCGGGCCTCAACACCGCCGGCTTCATCTCCGGCTATCGGGGTTCGCCGCTCGGCATGTACGACCACGCGCTGTGGCGCGCGAAATCGTTCCTGCAGCAGCATGACATCGCCTTCGTTCCGGGCCTGAACGAAGACCTTGCCGCCACCGCCGTATGGGGCAGCCAGCAGGTCGGCATGTTTCCGGGCGCCAAGGTCGATGGCGTGTTCGGCATCTGGTACGGCAAGGGTCCCGGCGTCGACCGTTCGCTCGACGCACTCAAGCATGCAAACGCCGCCGGCACCTCGAAGAATGGCGGCGTCATTGCGCTTGCCGGCGACGACCACGGTTGCCAGTCCTCAACGCTGGCGCATCAGAGCGAGCAGGTCTTTGCCTCGGCCCTGATGCCGGTGGTCAATCCGGCGACGCTGCAGGATTATCTCGATCTCGGCATCCTCGGCTTTGCGCTGTCGCGCTTTTCCGGTTGTTGGGTAGGCTTCAAGGCGATTTCGGAGACGGTCGAAAGTTCGGCCTCGATCATCAGCGACGTCGACCGCATCAGGATCGTGATCCCCGATGATTTCGAGATGCCGCCGGGCGGTCTCTCCATCCGCTGGCCCGATCCGCCGCTGGAATCAGAGAAGCGTCTGCATGGTCCCAAGCTGGATGCGGTCGCGGCCTTTGCGCGCGCCAACCGCTTCGACCGCATCGTGCTGGATTCGAAGCCCGCGCGCCTAGGCATCATGGCGACCGGCAAGGCCTATCTCGATCTGCGCCAGGCGCTGGCCGATCTCGGCATCAACGATACCGAGGCGCAGGCGCTGGGGCTGCGCATCTACAAGGTCGCGCTGACCTGGCCCCTGGAAGCACGCGGTGCGCTCGCCTTTGCCGAGGGCCTGCAGGATGTGCTGGTCGTCGAAGAGAAGCGGGGCTTCATCGAAGATCAGCTCATTCGCATCCTCTACAATATGGACGCCTCAAGGCGTCCGTCGGTGGTCGGCAAGCGCGACGAGAGCGGCGCCGTGCTGCTGCCGAGCGAGGGCGAACTGACGCCGACGATGGTGGCGGCCGCCGTGGTGGCGCGTCTGCGCAAGCTCGGCCATCGCAGCCCCGCGCTGGAACAGCGGCTGGCCAAGCTCGAGGCCTTCGATCGTCCGGCCGAAGGCATCGGCGCGGTCAGTCTGCAGCGCACGCCGTATTTCTGCTCGGGCTGCCCGCACAACACGTCGACCAAGATTCCCGACGGCAGCCGCGCCATGGCGGGCATCGGCTGTCACGGCATGGCGTTGTACATCCCCGCCCGCCGGACCGCGACCATCTCCCACATGGGCGCCGAGGGCGTTGCCTGGATCGGACAGGCGCCGTTTACCAGCGAGAAGCACGTCTTCCAGAATCTCGGCGACGGCACCTATACCCATTCCGGCCTGCTGGCGCTGCGTGCGGCAGCCGCCGCCGGCGTCAACATCACCTACAAGATACTCTACAACGACGCCGTCGCCATGACCGGCGGCCAGCCTGCCGAAGGTGGCTTCAACGTTTCGCAGATCGCTCACCAGGTGGCGGCCGAAGGCGCCAAGCGCCTCGCCATCGTCACCGACGATCCCGCAAAGTATCCGGCGAACTTCTTTCCGCCGCTTGCCACCGTGCATCATCGCCGTGAGCTCGACGCCGTGCAGCGCGAGCTGCGCGACGTTGCCGGCCTCACCGTGCTGATCTACGACCAGACCTGCGCGGCGGAGAAGCGCCGCCGCCGCAAGCGCGGGCTCTTTCCGGATCCGCCCAAGCGCGTCTTCATCAACGAGCGCGTCTGCGAAGGCTGCGGCGACTGCTGCGCGGTGTCGAACTGCGTCTCGGTGCAGCCGCTGGAGACCGAACTCGGCCGCAAACGTCGCATCGACCAGTCCAACTGCAACAAGGATTTTTCCTGCATCGAGGGCTTCTGCCCGAGCTTCGTCACCGTCCACGGCGGACGCTTGCGCAAGGCCGACCGCACCGCGGCCGATCCTTCGGCTCTGTTCGCCGACCTGCCGCAGCCGGCCACGCCCGCCCTGGAAGGCGATTTCAACATCCTGGTTACCGGCATTGGCGGCACCGGCGTCATCACCATCGGCGCGCTGCTCGGCATGGCCGCCCATGTCGACGGTAAGGCCTGCTCGACCCTGGATTTCACCGGTCTGTCGCAGAAGAACGGCGCGGTCATGAGCCACGTCCGCATCGCGCCTTCGGCCGACGATCTCTCCAGCGTCCGTATCGCGCCCGGCAATGCCAATCTGATCCTTGGCTGCGACATCGTGGTCGCAACCAGCGCGCCGGCACTCAGCCGCGCCGAGCGCGGCGTCACGCGCGCCGTGGTCAATGCCGACCTGCTGCCGACGGCGAGCTTCGTCATCAACCCCGACATCGATTTCGAGATGGGCGCGATGCGTGATGCGTTGAATCAGTCGGTCACCGCGGATCGCCTCGACATTCTCGATGCAACCGGGCTTGCCACGGCGCTGATGGGCGATAGCATTGCCACCAACGCCTTCATGCTCGGCTTCGCCTTCCAGCGCGGCGCGATCCCGCTGTCGCTGGAGGCCATCCAGAAGGCGATCGAGCTCAACGGTGCTGCGGTCGAGATGAACAAGACGGCGTTCGCCTGGGGGCGGCTTGCTGCGCACGATCTGCAACGCGTTGTTTCTGCCGCGCGATTCAAATCGAGCGGTTCGGCGCCCGCGAAGAAGACGCTGGGTGAGACCATCGACTTCCGCGCCAAATTCCTCGCCGACTATCAGGACCAGGCCTATGCGAAGCGTTACCTCGGCGAGGTCGAGCGCGTTCGCGCGGCGGAGGCCAAGGCCGCGCCCGGATCGACGGAGCTGACGGAAGCCTTTGCAAAGGGACTGTTCAAGCTGATGGCTTACAAGGACGAGTATGAAGTTGCCCGTCTCTACAGCGACGGCGAGTTCGCAAAATCCCTGCAGGCTCAATTCGACGGCGATCCTTCGCTGAAGGTGCTGATGGCGCCGCCGCTGCTTGCCCGCCGCGACAAGGTCACCGGTCATCTGCAGAAGCGCGAGTTCGGCCCCTGGGTGTTCAGGGCGTTCGGTCTGCTTGCAAAGCTGAAGGGCCTGCGCGGCACAGCGCTCGATATTTTCGGCCGCACCGCCGAGCGCAGGATGGAGCGCGCGTTGCCGGGTGAATATTCCGCAATGATCTTCCGCCACCTCGACGGCAAGCTCGATCTGCCGCGGCTGGTCGCGCTGGCAAGGGCGCCCGAGATCGTGCGCGGCTATGGTCACATCAAGGAGGCCAATGTCGCGCGCTACCGCGCCGAATGCGCGCGCATCGAAAGCGAGATCGGCCGACCAGTGGCGCAAGCCGCGGAGTAGGGAAGGCCGATGCAATTCGGCATCTTCGATCAGAACGACCGCGGGCCGTATCCGCTCTCCGAGCAATACGAAAAGCGGCTTGCTCTGATCGAATTCTATGATCAAGTCGGCTTTCGTACCTATCACATGAGCGAGCATCACGCGACGCCGCTCAGCCTGACGCCGTCGCCGAGCGTGTTCCTCGCCGCCGTTACGCAGCGTACGCGGCGAATTCGGCTGGGCGCGCTGGTCTACGTTCTGCCTATGCATCATCCGTTGCGGCTCGCCGAAGAGATATGCATGCTGGATCATCTCAGCGCCGGCCGTATCGAAGTCGGCATCGGTCGTGGCGCGTCGCCGCATGAACTCGATTATTTCGGTATCGATGCCGATTCCGCGCAGTCGAAATATGTCGAGGCCTACAACGTCGTCTTGCAGGCGCTGACAAAGGACGAAGTCAATTTTTCCGGCAAGCACTACGTCTACCGGAACGTTCCGGTCGATCTGAAGCCTGCGCAACTGCCGCATCCGCCGCTATGGTATGCGGTGCCCGTGCCTGAGGGCGCGGCATGGCCCGCGCAGAACCGCATCAACATCGTCTGCGGCGGACCGGTCCCGCGGGCGCGAGAGATCGCCGATCGGTATCGCGCCGAATGGCTTGCCGCCGGACACGCGCGCGAGCAGTTGCCGCTCATCGGTATCAACCGCTTTGTCGTCTGTGCCGACACGGACCGTGCAGCCATGGACCTCGGTCGCCGCGCCTGGCCGCACTTCTACAAGAGCTTCATGAAACTCTGGAACATCCACGGTACCCAGCCGCGTTATGCGCGTATCCCCGAGGATTTCGAAACCGTGGTGAAGAATGGTGGCGGCATTGCGGGCTCTCCCGGTAGCATCGGCGAGCAGGTCAGCCGTATGGCGGCGGAGGCGGGGGTCAACTATTTCGTCAGCCAGTTCTCCTTCGGCGACCTGACCCACGAGGAAGTGCTGCACTCCGCCGGCATCTTCGCCCGCGAAGTACTGCCTCTGGCGCGGGGGCGGGTGGCACAGACGGCTTAAGGAGCGACGGTACGCGGCCCCCTAGCGAATGCGCGGCGAAACCGTCAAGAGGACTGCAGCGGCAAATGCCAGCATCGCCGCCAATTGAAACGTTAGCTGAAAGGCTTCGATGAAGCTGCGGTCGGCGTTGAGGATGTCGAATACCATCAGCACGACAGAGGCGGCGGTCACGGTGCCGAGCGTTCGTGTCAACAGGACGAGGCTGCCCGCAACGCCGCGATCCCTCAGCGGGAGTGCTGCGGTAACGATGTCCGAATAGGCAAGCTGGAATACGCCGAGGCCGATGCCCTGCACGGCCAGTCCCGCAATCCGCACGGCGGTCGGGGTTTGCTCGGTCCATCCGCCGATCCAGAGCAGCCCGGCGCCGATGGCGGCTGCGCCTGCCATCGCCAGGCGTGCGGCGGAAATGTGCCGGCCGACGAAACGGCCGGCAATTGGCGCCGACAGCACGGCGCCCGCCGCGGCGGTCGCCAGGATCGCGCCGCTCTCGGCCAACGTGACGCCGGGGACCCGCGCCAGAAAATAGGGTACCAGCAGCCAGATCGAAAAGGCGGCGAGATTGGCGAGCACGCTGACGAGGTTAAGCAGCGCAAAGCTGGGCCTGCCGAGCAGGCCAACCGCTATGATCGGGCGCGTCGCCCGCGACTCCCGGAAAATGAAAGCGGCAAGCGCGGCGGCGGACGCGAGGGCGAACCAGATGGCGGAGAATTCGCGTATCCGGTTGATCGCCATCAGCATCGTGACGAGGCCGAGCACCAGCGCGATGCCTCCCCAGAGGTCAAAGCGGTCGTTGGTCTCGCGCGGGGCTGGCGCCGGCATGCCCTGCAACAGCAGCAGCGCCGCGATCGCAATCGGAATCCGGAACCAGAAGACCGCCGGCCAGTCCCAGATCGCGGTCAGGGCGCCGCCGAAGAGCGGGCCGAGCATCAGGCCGAGCGACAGCATCATGGTGTAGATGCCGAGCGCCCGGCTGCGCCGTTCCTCGCCATAGAGCGAGGTCACCAGCGCCGCGCCGCAACTCAGCACCAGCGCCGCGCCGACCCCCTGCAGGCAGCGGAAGACCAGCATCGCGCCGTAGCTCGGCGAACAGCCGACCAGCAGCAAGGCCAGCGCGTTGCAGGCCAGCCCGATCCGGAAGACGCGCGCATGGCCGACGGTGTCACCGATGCGGCCGAGCGCCAGCAGCAGGCTGGCATAGGTCAGCACGTAGCTGATCACGACCCACTGGATGTCGGCCACCGACAGGCCGAATGCGCGAGTGATGGCGGGGAACGCGATATTGACCGACGTGTCGAGCTGCGTCGCGGCCGTGCCCAGCCCGATCATGGCGAGCTGCCAGGGCCTCGCATGCAGCCAGCGGGCGCCGGGATCGCGTTCGTTCTCTGAGGACACGTCGAGCCTGCGGTGCATCACGCCGGCGCAAAGGCGATGGCGCCGTCGCCGCCGACATCGCGCGTCAGCCGTCCGCTCGAGGCGAGCATGTTCAGATGGGCCAGCGCTTCGCCGAAGGCCTGGCGCGGATTGGCGTAGAGCACGCGCGGGAATATTTCCTGTGCGATCAGGAAGGCGTTCGTTCTTCCGTTGACGATCGACGCGACGTCCTCGAGGCGGGACAGGTGATGCTCGCGCAATTGGGCAAGCCGCGCATGCAATCCTTGGAACGGCAGGCCGTGCGAGGGCAGCACCAGCGTATCCGGCGGCAATCCCTCGAGCCGCGTCAGCGAATCCAGATAGTCCTGCATCGGGTTGGCGCCGGGCTGCGCCGGGGGAGCGATCACCGACGGCGTCATATGCGACAGGATCTGGTCGCCCGCGATCAGGATCCGGTCGCTCTCGCAAAAGAACAGTGCATGTTCGACCGAGTGCCCGCCCGCGGTGAATACCTTCCACTCGCGCCGTCCCATGGAGATCACCTCGCCGTCGCGAATGCGCGTGAACTCACGCGGTGGCCGCGAGCCGAGGAATGTCGGCTGGCGCTGCGCTTCGACGATCCTCGCGGCGTCGTCGTCTGACGCGCCATTTCGTTTGAGGAAGGAGACGAACTGTTCGTCCGGACCGTCCTCGCGCTCGTGCCAGGTCTTCCAGGCGTTGAGCCATTCGGTCAGCGGCATGCGAACCGCGCATTTCGTTTCCTTCACGAAATATGCGGCGAGACCGGAATGATCGGCGTGCGCGTGGGTGAGGGCAAGATTCTGCAGCGGCCGGCTGCGCAACAGTCCCCGCCAGAGCTTGTCCCACATCTCGAAGCTGTCGTCGGTGTTGAGGCCGCAGTCCACCATGGTCCATCCAGGCCCGTCGTCGAGCAGCCAGCAATTGACGTGGTTGGGGGCTGCCGGCATCGGGAGCCGGACCCAGAACAGCCCCGGCAGGACGTCCGTCAATTCGCCATAGGCGGGCGGGCGTTGGACCGTGAAGTTGAGATCGTCGGACATTCGTAACCCCTGCCGCGCCGCAATTGTCAGCCTGATTCCAGGCGCTGGCTTGCGCTCGCCTCAAGGTGCAACCTTACGCAAATTGGCTGGGCCAGCAACGTTGCGGAGAATCCATGGCTGCCATGCGGGCGATAGCGGCAGGAAACTTCCATTCAAGCCTTGAATGGGGACGGATTTTGCTGGATGAACCCCGGACGGGGTCCCGCACGCGCCGGCTCCGCGCGATCCCGAGATCTGGGCAACGACAATAATGGATGCACTGAACCCTCAGTCGGCGATCAAGCCGCAGATCGATCCGCAGGGGCTCGACCGGCGCGCCCATCGCAATCTTCTGCTTCTCGCCTGCTGCCAGGCGGTCGGCCAGTCCTGCAACACCATGATGTTTGCGGCGACGGGCCTGTCCGTCATCACCTTCTATCACCGTCCGGATCTCGCGAACCTGCCGGTGACCATGCAGCATATCGGCGTCATGATCTGGGTATTTCCGGCGGCGCTCCTGATGCAGCGGATGGGCCGGAGTATCGGCTTTCGCGTAGGCTCCCTGTTCGGCATGGCGGGCGCAGCCGTGATGAGCATCGGGCTCTACACCGCGAACTTCTTTCTGATGTGCGCCGGTGGCCTGATCCTCGGTTATGCGGTGGCCTGCCTGCAGATGTATCGCTTCGCCGCGGCCGAGCTCGTGCCGCTCAGCTATCGCGCCAAGGCGATTTCCTGGGTGACGGCAGGCGGCGTGGCAGCCGCTGTCATCGGTCCCAGCCTCGTGCGCGTGACGCACGATCTGGCGATGCCGCTTTATCTTGCGACCTATGCTGCCATCCTTGGTCTGCATGTCATCGTTTTTACGATCATGTCCTTCATCAGCTTCCCGCCGGTTGCCGCCGCCAGCGCCGCCGCAGGCCCTGCCGAGGCCGCAGCACCGCCGCGGCCGTTGTGGGTGATTGCGAGCCAGCCGCGTTTCATCGCGTCCGCGATGGCCGGCATGCTGGCGTTCGGCACAATGTCCTTCCTGATGAGCGCCTCGCCGCTGGCGATCGTCGGCTGCGGCTTTCCGCATTCGGAAGCCCACTGGGTGATTTTCATGCATGTGCTCGGCATGTTCGTGCCGTCCTTCTTCACCGGCAACCTGATCAACAGGTTCGGTACCACGATGGTGATGTCGGCGGGCATTGTGCTGATGCTGATCGGCGTCGCTGCGGCGCTGTCGGGCACGGCCGAATGGAACTTTCGGATCGCACTAACGGTCAATGGCGTCGGATGGAACTTCCTGTTCGTCGGCGCCACCGCGCTGGTGACGACGTGCTATCGTCCGAACGAGCGCGGCAAGGCGCAGGCGCTCAACGACCTGCTTGTCTTCAGCACTACCGCAACGTCGAGCTTCATGGCGGGCTTCCTGCAGGATAAATGGGGCTGGCAGCCGCTGAA
Source organism: Bradyrhizobium sp. (assembly GCA_026125985.1). Taxonomy (GTDB): domain Bacteria; phylum Pseudomonadota; class Alphaproteobacteria; order Rhizobiales; family Xanthobacteraceae; genus Bradyrhizobium. Next base: position 1,593 of record JAHCKB010000155.1, on the reverse strand, counting down.
CTGGTTCTCCGTGCTGCTGATGCTGGCCGCCGCCGCTGCCGTCCTGTGGCTTCGCATGCAGCGGGCATCACTGAGTCCGGCTCAATAGCAAGACCGAACATCATTCCCGCCAGGCAGTTGCGTCTTGCGCATATTGGGCAGGATGCCACGCTACGTCGTCGGCCCTTGCGCTCGACCGTCATCGGCGGCAACATCGGCCTGCATACACATCTCGCCGCGACAGCGTCGATCTGACGCCGCGCCATCATTTCCAATCTATCGTCGTTTCGTTCCAAGGAGAGACTGCCAATGACGCACGCCATCCGCTTTCACAAAACCGGCGGCCCCGAAGTCCTTAGCTGGGAAGAGGTGCAGGTCGGCAAGCCCGGCGCCGGCGAGGCCCGCATCCGCCACACCGCGGTCGGCCTGAACTTCATCGACATCTATCACCGGACCGGACTCTATCCGTTGCCAATGCCGAGCGGGCTCGGCGGCGAGGGTGCCGGCGTGGTCGAGGAGGTCGGCGCTGGCGTTACTGACCTCAAGCCGGGCGACCGCGTCGCCTACGGCAATGCGCCGCTCGGGGCCTATTCCGAGGCGCGGCTGATCCCGGCGGACCGGCTGCTCAAGCTGCCCGACGGCATCGACGACAAGACCGCCGCCGCGATGATGCTGAAGGGCCTCACCGCGCAATACCTGATCCGGCAGACCTATCGCGTGAAGGCCGGCGACACCATCCTGCTGCATGCGGCGGCGGGCGGCGTTGGTCTCATCCTCAGCCAGTGGGCCAAGCATCTCGGCGCTACCGTGATCGGCACCGTCGGCAGCGACGACAAGGCCAAGCTCGCCAAGGCTCATGGATGCGAACACACCATCAACTATTCCAAGGAGGATTTCGTCAAACGCGTCGACGAAATCACCGGCGGCAAGAAATGCCCCGTGGTCTATGATTCCGTCGGCAAGGACACCTTCATGAAATCGCTGGACTGCCTGGCGCCGCTCGGCGTGCTGGCGCTGTTCGGTCAATCCTCGGGCGCGGTGGAGCCGTTCAATCTCGGCCTGCTCGCCGCCAAGGGCTCGCTCTACGTCACGCGCCCGACGCTCTTCACCTACGCGATGAAGCGCGAGAATCTCGTGGCGATGGCGAACGAACTGTTCGACGTCGTCAAGTCCGGCGCGGTCAAGATCGAAGTGAACCAGACCTATCCTCTGAAGGATGCGGCCAAGGCTCACACCGATCTCGCTGCGCGCAAGACCACGGGCTCGACAGTTTTTCTCGTCTGAGTCGCGTACCGAAAAGTTCCCCTCACCTCTCCCCAAAGGGAGAGGTGAGGCACCTTTGTCGTTCTCGCAATCCCGTCGCGCCGCAGTTCAGCTTAACCCCATGATCGTCGCCTTTACGATCGTCGCGATCTCGTCGCGCAATGCGTCCACCGGCACCGCGATCAGCTTCTGCTCCAGTCCGAGGCTGACCATGCCGTGCACGGCGGCGAACAGGCTGCGTGCGGTGATACCGAGTTCGTCGGCCGTCCACTTCGGAAACAGCTTTGTCAGCGGATGGTAGATGTGACGGAACAGATTCATCTGCTGCTCGATCGCCCATGGCGGCACGGG
>JAHCKB010000154.1 GCA_026125985.1 Bradyrhizobium sp. | reverse complement strand
CCGTTGCGCCCATATTCGGCGGCGTAGACGGCGAGCTCGCTGTCGGGCAGCCATCGGTTGGCGGCGATCTCGGCAGCGGATGGCATTTCCTTCGCGACCGTCGCCGCCATGCCCTCGGCGAGATCCATGATGTAATAGGTCGGCAGTTTCGCAAGTTCTGCCGCCGACCATGATTGCAGCGGGTACGGCGCGTTGGCTTTCCAGTCTGCGCTCTTGTGGTGGTAGTAGGCGCGCATGAAGTCATGCACGCCCTGTGGCGCCCGGTGCATGTCGGCGTTCGCCTCGCGCGTCGAATAGTACCACTGGTAATGCTTGCGCGGCCGCGGCAGCGCGGCGAGCTCGCGATGCACGGGGTCTTCGGTCGCAGGCTTCGCGGGCCCATCGGCCGTGTTGAAGGGAAGCTGTGGTGGGCCGCCGAACGGCGCGCTCATCATCACCACCGAACGGAACACGTCGGGCCGGATCAGCGCGCACCAGGCCGCGACCGAGCTGCCGAAGTCGTGGCCGATCACGGCATCGACCGTGCGATAGCCGAAGGCGTGCACGAGGCCGAGCGCGTCGCGCACCAGATTGGGCAGCCGAAAGGAGGCGAGATCGCCGTCGTAATCCGCATCCCAGCCGGTGGTGCGGCCATAGCCGCGCTGGTCCGGCGCAATCACGTGATAGCCGGCCTCCGCAAGGACCGGCATCACCTTGCGCCAGCTATAGGCGAGTTCGGGAAAGCCGTGCAGCAGGAGCAGGCAGGGCCGGCCCCTCGTCTCATGGCCGGCCTCCAGCACATGCATGCGAAGGCCGTTGATGCCCTCGATATGGCGCGAACGGATGGACGGCGGGAGGGGGATGTCGGGGAGGGTCGTCATTGTGTTTCCTCGTCACGGCCGGGCAAGAGCGCGAAGCGCTTCTTCGCGTTTGACGTCCCGGCCATCCACGTCGTTTGCGTTGGTGCAGTTGTAAAGACGTGGATGCCCGGGACAAGCCCGGGCATGACGGTCATTTCACACGGCTGCCGGAGAGCAGGTCAGGCCTTCGCCTTCTGCGGCCAATACTTGTCGCGGAGGTGGCGCTTGACCAGCTTGCCGGTCGGCGTGCGCGGTAGCTCGGCTTCAAAGTCGATGCTCTTCGGGCATTTGATGGGCGAAAGGTGCTTGCGGCAGAACAGGATCAGTTCGTTCTCCAGTTCCTTGCCGGCCTTGGCCATGTCGTGCGGCTGCACCACGGCCTTTACTTCCTCGCCCATCTCCTCGTTCGGCACGCCGAACACCGCAACATCGGAGACGGCCGGATGGGTGATCAGCACATCCTCGGTCTCCTGCGGGTAGATGTTCACCCCGCCGGAGATGATCATGTAGGACTTGCGGTCGGTGAGATAGAGGAAGCCGTCCTTGTCGAGATAGCCGACGTCGCCGAGCGTCGACCAGCCCCTGGCGTTGAAGGCGCGTTTCGTCTTGTCCGGATCGTTGTGATAGCTGAACACCGGCGCGTCGGCGAAATACACCGTGCCGATCTCGCCTGTCGGCCGTTCCTCGTCGTTCTCGTCGAGGATCTTCACCTTGCCGACCACGGCGCGGCCGACGGTGCCGCGATGCTCAAGCCATTGCTGCGAGGTCGAGACGGTGACGCCGTTGCCTTCGGAGCCGGCGTAATACTCGATCAGGATCGGTCCCCACCATTCGATCATCTTGGCTTTCACGTCGACCGGGCATGGCGCGGCGGCGTGGATCGCGCCCTTCAGCGAGGAGACGTCGTAGCGCTTGCGCACTTCCTCGGGCAGCTTGAGCATGCGCACGAACATGGTCGGCACGAGCTGCGACTGCGTCGCCTTGTATTTCTCGACCAGTTTCAGGAATTCCTCGGCATCGAAATGCTCCATGATGATGGAGGTGCCGCCGAGGATGATCGCCATCATGTTGAAGCGGAGCGGAGCCGCGTGATAGAGCGGCGCCGGCGACAGATAGATGCTATCGGCGCCCATGCCGCACATGTCGGCGCAGAGGATCTTGAGGAACTGATTGGGCACGTCGATCGGGTTACCCTCGAATTCCCGCTTGATGCCCTTGGGCCGGCCGGTGGTGCCGGAAGAATAGAGCATGTCGTAGCCGGCGACCTCGTCCGCGACCGGCGTGGTCGGCTGCGCGGCTGCTTCCTTGTCCCAGGAGCGGAAGCCCGGCTCGGGTTCGTCCATCATGTAAAGCAGCGGGCCGCCTGTCTGGCCGACCAGGCCCTTCACCTGCTCATGGCATTTCGGCGTGGTGATGAAGACCTTCGCGCCGCAATCCTTGACGATGTAGTCGATCTCCTCCTGCGTCAGGTAGCGGCTGATTGCCGTGTAATAGAGGCCCGAACGCTGCGCCGCCCAGCAAAGCTCCATGAAAGCGAGCCGGTTTTCCATCAGCAGCGCAATGTGGTCGCCGGCCTTCAGGCCCAGCGAGCGGAACAGGTGGGCGCCCTGGTTGGAAAGCTCGTCGAGCTCGCGATAGGTGATCGCCTTGCCCGTGCCCGCCATCTGATAGGCGATCTTGTCGGGCGTCGTGCGTGCGTGGATGGAGGGATGGGTCATGGGTGCTCGTCACACTAGGTGGTCATCCCGGCGGAAGCCGGGATCCATAACCACCGATCTCTGTTGTTGAACTGAGCTGGAGCACCAGCCCGCCATAACCACGCGCATTCGGGGTTATGGGTCCCGGCGTTCGCCGGGACGACACTGTTGATGTGGAAGCGTTGCGCCTCAGAGCCGTTCGACGATGGTGACGTTGGCCATGCCGCCGCCTTCGCACATGGTCTGCAGGCCGTAGCGCTTGCCCCGCTGCTGCAGCGCATTGACCAGCGTGGTCATCAGCTTGGTGCCGGAGCCGCCGAGCGGGTGGCCGAGCGCGATCGCGCCGCCGTTGACGTTGAGCCGGGCCGGATCGGCGCCGGTGGTCTTGAGCCAGGCGGTCGGCACCGAGGCGAAGGCCTCGTTGACTTCGAACAGGTCGATGTCGTCGATCTTCATGCCGGCCTTCTCCAGCGCGCGCTTGGTGGCGGGCAGCGGCGCTTCCAGCATGATGACGGGATCGCCTCCCATCATGGTCATGTGGTGGATGCGCGCCATCGGCTTGACGCCGAGCGCCTTCAGGCCCTTCTCGTTGACGACCATCACGCCCGAGGCGCCGTCGCAGATCTGGCTGGCGGAGGCCGCGGTGAGCTTGCCGCCTTCCGCAATCAACTTGACGCCCTTGATGCCCTCGATGGTGGCGTCGAAGCGGATGCCTTCGTCGATGCTGTGGGTGTCGGTCGAGCCGTCGGCGCGGGTGATCTGCACCGGAACGATCTCGTTCTTGAACGCGCCTGCCTGCGTGGCGGCAATGGCGCGCTGGTGGCTCTGGTAGGAATACTCGTCGAGCTCATCCTTGGAGAGCCCGTATTTCTCCGCCATCATCTCCGCGCCGGTGAACTGGCTGAACACGATGTTCGGATACTTCTTCTCGATGCCCGGGCTCTTGTAGTGGCCGAAGCCGTTCTTGGCGGGCAGCGAGGAAGCAAGGCCCATCGGCACGCGGGTCATTGATTCCACGCCGGCGGCGATCACCACGTCCATGCTGCCGCTCATCACGGCTTGCGCCGCGAAATGCAGCGCCTGCTGCGAGGAGCCGCACTGGCGGTCGATCGAGGTGCCCGGCACGCTCTCCGGCAGCTTCGAGGCCATGATGGCGTTGCGCGCGATGTTGTTGGACTGCTCACCGGCCTGCATCACGCAGCCCATGATGACGTCTTCGACCTGCCCGGGATCGGCGCCGGTGCGTTCCACCAGGGAATCCAGCACCTGGGCTGCGAGATCGGCCGGATGCCAGCCGGCGAGGCGGCCTCCCTTGCGGCCGCCGGCGGTGCGGGCGGTGGCGACGATAAAGGCCTCGGCCATGACTGATCTCCCTGTGCTGTTCTGGATGGGGCTTTGCAAAGTTGGCCGGATTTAAGGGACCGGACCGGTCTTAGTCAATCGATCAATTAACTCTTGAGTGGGGCCCGGTCATGCGCTTATGTGCGGCCCGCAAGATCGCCGGGAACAGCAAGGACCGCAGTTGAATACCAGCGTACCGACGAAGCATCAGGCCGGCAAAAATCCCACCGCCGAGAAACTGCTGGACGCTGCGAGCGAACTGATGATCGAGCGCGCCTCGATCGAGGTATCGCTGTCCGACATTGCGCAGAAGTCGGGCGTCAACGCCGCGCTGGTGAAATATCATTTCGGCAACAAGGACGGATTGCTGCTGGCCCTGCTGGCGCGCGATGCCGCGACCGAAACGTCCCAGCTCGAATATCTGCTGGCGCAGAAGATTACGCCGACGGAAAAGCTGCGCCTGCATATCGGCGGCATCATCCGCGCCTACCGCCAATTCCCCTACATGAACCGGCTGATCCACTATTTGCTGCACGAAAGCACGGCGGAGGCGGCCGACGAGGTGTCGAAATTCTTCGTGGCGCCGCTGTTCGATTTTCATCGCCGGCTGCTTGCCGAAGGCATCAAGGCCGGCGAATTCCGCAAAGTGGATCCGGTGCTGTTCTACACCAGCCTGATCGGCGCCTGCGATCACCTGTTTTTCGGCCGGCATGCGATGTCGCGCGCCGTCGGCGTCGGCCCGGTCACCGAACAGGTCTGCCGCGACTACATCAAACACATGGAAGCGCTGATCCTCGGCGGCATGCTCGCGCCGAGCAAAGCCGCGGCGGCCGCCAGCTAGAAGTTCTGCAAGTCAAGTCCAGAGAAGAAACGCCCAAGGAAAGGTAGTTCAGATGCAGTTGAAAGACGTTGCCGTTCTCATCACCGGCGGTGGCTCCGGTCTCGGTGCCGCGACCGCCCGCGCCATGGCGGCCAAGGGGGCCAAGATCGGCGTGATCGACCAGAACAAGGAGAACGCGGAGAAGGTCGCCGCCGAAGTGAAGGGCATCGCGCTTCATGCCGACGTCACCGACGAGGAAGCGATCAAGGCGGCGATCGCGAAAGCCGAAGCCGCGCATGGCATCGCACGCGTGCTGATGAACTGCGCCGGCATCGGCGGCTCGCAGCGCGTGGTCGGCAAGGACGGCGTCTATCCGCTGGCCAAGTTCGTCCGCATCATCAACGTCAACCTGATCGGCACCTTCAACGTGCTGCGCCTGTTCGCCGAACGGCTCGCCACCGCGCCGCCGATCGGCGAGGAGCGGGGCGTTGCCATCAACACCGCCTCCGTCGCGGCCTATGAAGGCCAGATCGGCCAGATCGCCTATTCGGCGTCGAAGGGCGGCGTCGTCGGTCTCACGCTGCCCGCCGCGCGCGACCTCGCTTCCCTGAAGATCCGCGTCAACACCATTGCGCCCGGCCTGTTCCTGACGCCGCTGCTGATGGGTCTCAACGAAGAAGCCCGCAAGAGCCTCGGCGCACAGGTGCCGCATCCGGCCCGCCTCGGCGACGCCGGCGAATACGGCGCGCTCGCGGTGCACATCGTCGAGAACCCGATGCTCAACGGCGAAACGATCCGCCTCGACGGCGCGATCCGCATGGCGCCGCGGTAGCCATTGCGCTTCTTTCCTTCTCCCCTTGTGGGAGAAGGTGGCGCGGATGAAATCCGCGCCGGATGAGGGGTTCTCTGCGGCAATGAAACCCCTCACCCGATCGAATGTATGTCTGGCGCCTGAGATGCCCTCTCCCACAAGGGGAGAGGGCGCAGCAATCAGCACTGCGGTTCGCTGATGCAGGAGATCCTTCGTGTCTCAATCATTGCTGATCGAACATCGTGACGGCGTCGACTGGGTGACGCTCAATCGCCCGGACAGCCTGAATGCGCTCGATCCGTCGCTGGTCGATGCGCTCAATGCCTATTTCGGCGGCCTGCAGCGCAACCGCGATACCCGCGTCGTGGTGCTGAAGGGCGCGGGTGCTTCGTTCTGCGCCGGGCTCGACCTCAAGCACGCCATGAAGCGGCGCGCCGGGCAGCAGGAACCGCCCGGCGTGACGGAATCGCTGGATTCGCAGCGGCACATTGCCGACATCGTGATGCTGATGCGGCGCTGTCCGCAGCCGATCATCGCGTTGATCCAGGGATCGGCGGCCGGCGGCGGCTTTGCGCTTGCGCTCGCGGCCGACATCCGCATCGCCGCGAAGGGCGCCCGGATGAACTGCGCCTTCATCAAGCTGGGGCTGGGCGGCTGCGACATCGGCACCAGCTATTTCCTGCCTCGCCTCGTTGGCGTGTCGGTCGCTTCCGAACTGATCCTGACCGGCCGCTTCATCGGCGCAGAGCGTGCGCATGCGGTCGGGCTCGTATCCGAGCTGGTCGAGGATGCATCCGCGCTCGATGCCGCGGCCGAGCCCTATGTCGAGGCCATGCTGACGGCCTCGCCCGTAGGGCTCAGGCTGTCGAAGGAATGCCTGAACATGGCGGTGGATGCCGGCTCTCTCGAATCCGTGATCGCGATGGAAGATCGCAACCAGGTGCTGTGCAGCCGGTCCGAGGATTTCAACGAAGGCATCAGGGCCTTCCTCGAAAAGCGAAAGCCTGTCTATATCAGGCGCTGACAACGAGAACCGACAAGAAAAGAATTCCGGGAGACGCAATAATGAGTGGGAGCGCGGCGACGGTGCTGACCAAGCCTGCCTTTCGCAAGATCGATTGGCTGCCGCGCGACATCGCCGTCGAGCGCCGTCCGGACGGCGTCATCATCCTGAAATCGCGCATTCCGCTGCAAGCCTACGAAACGCACATTCCCGCGTCGCTGGCGAAGTGGGCGAGCGAAGCGCCCGAGCGCATCTGGCTCGCGCAGCGCGGCGGCCCCGACCGGCAATGGCGCAGGGTTTCGTATGGCGAGGCCAAGCGCATCGTCGACGGGCTCACACAAGGCCTGCTCGATCTCGGGCTCGGCGAAGGACGCCCCGTCGCAATTCTCTCCGGCAACTCGATCGAGCACGCGCTGATGACGCAGGCGGCGATGCAGGCCCGCGCGCCTGCCGCGCCGGTTTCGCCAGCCTATTCGCTGATGAGCCAGGATCATCTCAAGCTCAAATATCTCTTCGACCTGATCAAGCCGGCCGTCGTGATGGTGCAGGATGGGCCGACCTTCGAGAAGGCGTTGAAGGCGCTCGACCTCACCGGCGTCACGGTGGTGCATGTGCTGCGGCCCTGCGAGGGCATCAGGAGCGTGTCCTTTGCCGACCTCGCGGCGACGCCGGTCACACCGGCGGTGGACGCCTCGATCGCGAAGATCACGCCCATGACCGTCGGCAAGCTGCTGTTCACCTCCGGTTCGACCGGCATGCCCAAAGCCGTCATCAACACGCAGGAGATGATGTGCGCCAATGCGGCGATGATGATGCAGGTGCGCCCGCGCGACCCCAACGGGCCGGTCGCGACCATGCTCGACTGGATGCCGTGGAACCACACCATGGGCGGCAATGCCGCGTTCCATCCGATCCTGGTCGACGGCGGCACGCTCTATATCGACGACGGCCGGCCGATGCCGGGCCAGTTCGAAGAAACCCTTCGGAACCTGCGCGAGATCTCGCCGACCTATTATGCCAACGTGCCTGCCGGCTACGCGGCGCTGGCAGCGGCGATGGAAAAGGATGACGCGCTCTGCCGCAGCTTCTTCAAGAACCTCACCGTCATGGCCTATGGCGGCGCGCGTCTGCCAGACGATCTCTATGATCGCATGCAGGCGCTGGCGGTGAAGACCACCGGCGAGCGCATCGTGTTCTATACCGGCTGGGGTTCGACGGAGACCGCGCCCACTTCGACCGGCACCTACTGGAATACCGAGCGCGTCGGACTGATCGGGCTTCCGTTCCCCGGCGTCGAACTGAAGATGGTGCCGTGCGGCTCGAAATATGAGCTGCGCCTGCGCGGCGTCAACGTGACGCCGGGCTATTTCGGCCAGCCCGAGCTGACGAAGAAGATGTTCGACGAGGAAGGCTTCTACTGCATCGGCGACGCCGGCATCTTCGTCGATGAAAGCGACCCGTTGAAGGGAATCATCTTCGCTGGCCGCGTGGTGGAGGATTTCAAGCTCACCACAGGCACCTTCGTCCATGTCGGCTCGCTGCGCACCGATGCGATCGCGGCCGCAACGCCCGTGGTGCACGACGCGCTGGTGACGGGGCAGGACCGCGAATTCATCGGCCTGCTCGCCTGGCCGAACCTGCATGCCTGCCGCCAGATCGTCGGCAATCCCGATGCGACCTTCGAACAGGTCGTGAAGCATCCCGACGTGATCGCCCGCCTCAAGCGCGGTCTGGAGGCGCACAACGCATCCGCCACCGGCAGCAGCATGCGCATTGCGCGCGCCATGCTGATGGCGGAGCCGCCCTCCATCGACGGCAACGAACTCACCGACAAGGGCTACATCAACCAGCGCGCCGGCCTGGAACGTCGCGCCGACCTGGTCGAACGGCTCTATGCCGCCAAACCCGATTCCGACGTCATCATCCTGAACCAGTAAGCAGCAAGAAACGAGCACCGGTCATGAATTTCGATTTCTCCGACGACCAGAAGCAGATGCGCGATGCCGCGCGCAAATTCCTCTCCGAACAATGCCCGCCCAAGGCGGTGCGCGCCGTGCTCGACGGCAAGGCGGCCTATGACAAGGAATTGTGGAAGGGGCTTGCCGAGATGGGCTTCCTCGGCGTCGCCATCCCCGAACAGTTCGGCGGTGCGGGCGCAGGCCATCTCGAGCTCTGCGTGATCGCCGAGGAGATGGGCCGCGCGATTGCGCCGGTGCCGTTCTCCTCGACGGTCTATCTTGCCGCCGAGGCGCTGCTGATCGCGGGCAGCGATGCGCAGAAGCAGAAATGGCTGCCGAAGATCGCCGCCGGTGAGGCCATCGGAACGCTGGCGCTGTTCGAAGGCGCCGGCAATCCTTCGCCGAAGGCAATCAAATGCACGGCCTCCGGCGGCACGCTCAACGGCGTCAAGAAGCCGGTGCCGGACGGCGCGCTGGCCGATTTCGCGGTGGTGGCCGCACGCACCGGCTCGACCGGGCGCGACTCCGACATCTCGCTGTTTCTCGTCGACCTCAAGGCTGGCGGCGTCGAGGTGAAGGAACTGACCAATCTCGATCCGACCCGCGGCCAGGCCGAATTCACCTTCAAGAACTGCAAGGCCGAGCCGCTCGGCGCGGCCGGCGAAGGCTGGGGCGTGATCACGCAGGTGCTTGATCGCGCCGCGGTGCTGCTCGCCTTCGAGCAGGTCGGCGGCGCCGACCGCGCGCTGGAGATGGGCCGCGACTATGCGCTCGACCGCATCGCCTTTGGTCGCCCGATCGGCTCGTTCCAGGCAATCAAGCACATGCTTGCCGACATGTACGTTTCGGCAACGCTGGCGCGTTCCAATTGCTACTACGGCGCCTGGGCGCTCTCGACCAACGCCGCCGAATTGCCGGAAGCCGCGGCCGCCTCGCGCATCAGCGCGACTCAGGCGTTCCAGCACTGCGCCAAGAACAATATCCAGGTTCACGGCGGCATGGGCTTCACCTGGGAATTCGACTGCCACATGTATTATCGCCGCGCCAACGCCACGGCGCTGACGCTCGGCTCGCTCTCCTACTGGGAAGACGTGCTGATCGACCGGATGCGCAAGAAGAACGCGGCGTAAAGGACAACGTCCATGAACTTCGACGACACCCCGCAGGAAGCCGCATTCCGCGCCGAGGCGAAAGCCTGGATCGCGGCGAATGCGCCACGGCAATATGAGGAAGACCTGCGCAAGGCTTCGCTCGGGCGCACCGTGATCAAGGGCGCGAACCTGCTCGAGGTCGCCAAGGCCTGGCAGAAGAAGAAGGCGGACGCCGGCTGGGCCTGCCTGCACTGGCCGAAGGAATATGGCGGCCGCGGCGCTTCCCCGATCGAGCGCGTGATCTGGCAGCAGGAAGAAGGTCCCTTCGGCAACCTCTCCCGCGTGTTCATCATCGGTCACGGCATGTGCGGACCGACCATGATGGGTTTCGCTGGCGAGGAGCAGAAGCGGAAATATCTGCCGCCGCTCGCCTCGGGCGAGAAGATCTGGTGCCAGCTGTTCTCCGAGCCCGCGGGCGGTTCCGACGTTGCAGGTCTGCGCACGCGCGCCGAAAAGAAAGGCGACGAGTGGATCGTCAACGGCCAGAAGATCTGGACCTCGGGCGCGCATTATTCCGACTACGGCATCCTGCTTACCCGTACCGATCCGACCGTGCCCAAGCACAAGGGGCTGACCATGTTCTTCCTGGACATGAAGAGCCCGGGCGTCGAGGTGCGGCCGATCAAGCAGGCCAGCGGACAATCTGACTTCAACGAGGTTTACTTCAACGACGTGCGCATTCCGGACTCGCAGCGGCTTGGCGCAGTGGGCGACGGCTGGAACGTCTCGCTGACCACGCTGATGAACGAGCGCATGTCGATCGGCGCGGGCGTCGCCACGGGTTTCCCGGAGCTGTTCGAGTTCTGCAACAGCCTGATGCTGGAGGATGGTCCTGCGATCGAGGACCGCAATGTGCGCTCGAAGCTGGCGAGTTGGGCGGTGAAGGTAAGCGGGCTGAAATATACCAGCATGCGCACCATCTCGGCGCTGTCGCGCGGTGAACGGCCGGGTCCGGAGAATTCCATCGGCAAGCTGGTCGCGGCCTCGATGATCCAGGACGTGGCGATGTATGCGCTCGACCTGCAGGGTGCGGCCGGCGTCTTCTCCGGTCCGGAAGACGCGGAAGTCGCCGGAAAATTCCAGGCCATGCTGCTGCGTGCGCCCGGCACCCGCGTCGAGGGCGGCACCGACGAGATCATGCGCAACATCATCGCCGAGCGCGTGCTCGGTCTGCCCGGAGACATCCGGGTCGACAAGGACGTGCCGTTCAACCAGATCCCGACCAAGGGAAGAGCATAACGCATACGTCATTCCGGGTTCGCGCTTCGCGCGCCCCGGAATGACAGGGAAGGAGAGGCCGAGATGAATTTCGACGACACGCCGCAGGAAGCCGAATTCCGCGCGACCGCCCGCAAGTGGATCGCCGCCAACGCGCCGAAGGAGTTCGAGGAAGAGCTCTCGA
>JAHCKB010000153.1 GCA_026125985.1 Bradyrhizobium sp. | reverse complement strand
TCTTCGACTGCTCCAGCCCCTGGACTTACCTCGCCTGGCACAACATCCAGCCGCTGGCGAAGGAGTTCGGCACCGAGATCGCGTGGCGGCCGATTCTGGTCGGCGGCATCTTCAACACCGTCAATCCCAGTGTCTATGCGCAGCGGGAAAAGCCGGTGCCGCTGAAGGCGCGCTATGCAAAGAAGGACCTTGCCGATTGGGCCCGATCGGCGGGGCTTGCGATCAAGATGCCGCCGACGGTGTTTCCGGTGAATAGCGTCAAGGCGATGCGCGGCTGCATCTGGCTCGGCAACAAGGACATGGTGCCGTTCGCACGCGCCGTATTCGAGGCCTATTGGGGTGACGACAGGGACATTTCGCAGGAAGCGGTGCTGACCGATGTGTGCAAGCGCGTCGACATCGATCCGCAGAAGTTCTTTGCCGGCATCGGCGATCAGGCCATCAAGGACCAGCTCAAGGTCAACACCGAGGAAGTGGTGGCGCGCGGCGGCTTCGGTTCGCCGACCATTTTCATCGACAAGACCGACATGTATTTCGGCAACGACCGCCTGCCGCTGATCCGCGAGGCGCTGCGGCGCAAGAAGGCGAGCGCCGCCTGATGCCGAAGATCGTCGTCTGCCGCGAGCTTGGTCCGCCCGAACACTTGCTGCTGGAGGAGATTCCGTCCGCAGCGCTGAGGCCGGGCGAGGTGCGGGTCGCCATTCGCGCTGCCGGAATCAATTTTCCGGACGTGCTGATGGCGGCCGGCGAGTATCAGCTCAAGCCGCCGCTGCCGTTCACGCCCGGCGTGGAGGCCGCCGGTGATGTGGTTGAGGTCGATGCTGCGGTGAAGGGCGTCACCGTCGGCGACAAGGTCATCGTCAAGATGCGTCATGGCGCCTATTGCAGCGAGGCGGTGGTAACGCCGGCGCAGCTCACGCCGATGCCTTCGACCTTCGACTATGCGGAAGCCGCGACGTTTCTTGCCGGCCACGGCACGGCCTATCACGCGCTGATCGATCGCGGGCAGGTCAAGCCCGGCGAGGTGCTGCTGGTGCACGGCGCCGGCGGCGGGGTAGGGCTTGCGGCCGTCGAAATGGGCAAGATGCTGGGGGCGACCGTGATTGCGACGGCGTCGAGCGACGAAAAGCTCGCAATCGCGAAAGCGCGCGGCGCCGATCATCTGGTGCGCTATGACCGCGAGCCGTTTCGCGATGCGGTGAAGCGCATCACCAACGACCGCGGCGCCGATGTCGTGTTCGATCCGGTCGGCGGAGAGGTGTTCGAGAATTCCATGCGCTGCATCAACTGGGGCGCGCGGCTGCTCGTCATCGGCTTTACCGGCGGTGTCGGGCTTGCCAGGACCAACCTGTTGCTGATCAAGGGCGCGAGCGTACTCGGTGTGCGCGCCGGCGAGGCCGTGCGGCGAGATCCCGCGCTCGGGGCCAAACGGTTGAAGGAATTGCTGGCCTGGGCCGAGGCCGGCAAGCTGCGTCCCAACGTTTCGCACCGGCTGCCGCTGGAAGATTACGCCAAGGCGATGCGGCTCCTGATCGAGCGCAAGGCGATCGGCCGCGTCGCGCTGATGATGAGCTGATGCATTGTAGGGTGGGTTAGCGAAGCGTAACCTGCCTTCCTGTTTGCCGCGAGGACAGAAGGGGTGGGTTGCGCCTTCGGCTAACCCACCCTGCGGCATCTCACCTGTAATCCCGCTCGTCCCACCACGGGAAATAATCCGGCATGTCGCTCGACACCTTGTCCTTGAATTGCGCCGGGCGCTTTTCCAGGAACGAGACGACGCCTTCCTTCACGTCACCAGAACGCCCGCGCGCGTAGATGCCGCGGCTGTCGACTTTGTGTGCTTCCATCGGATCGTCGGCGCCCAGCATGCGCCACATCATCTGACGGATCAGCGCCACCGACACCGGCGCGGTCTTGGCGGCGATCTCCTTGGCGAGCGCGCGTGCGGTCGGCAGCAGCTGGTCCGGCGGCACGACCCGGCTGACGAGCCGGCCGGCGAGCGCTTCCTGCGCCGGGAAGACGCGGCCGGTGTAGCACCACTCCAGCGCCTGGGCGATGCCGACGATGCGCGGCAGGAACCAGCTCGAAGCGGCCTCCGGGACGATGCCGCGCTGGGAGAATACGAAGCCGAAGCGCGCAGCTTCGCTGGCAATGCGGATGTCCATCGCAAGCTGCATGGTGACGCCGATTCCGACAGCAGCGCCGTTCACAGCGGCAATCACGGGCTTCAGGCACTTGAAGATGCGCAGCGTCACCTGGCCGCCGCCGTCGCGCACCTGCGGATCGCTGTAGTCGACCGCCCCGCTGGCGAGACGCTTGACCGGCCCGCGGCGCGCGTCGCGGTCGAAGGTGTCGGCGCCGGAGGAAAGATCGGCGCCGGCGCAGAAGGCGCGGCCTTCGCCGGTCACGATGATGGCGCGGATGTTGTCGTCCTTGTCGGCGGTATCGAATGCGTCGATCAGTTCCTGCTGCATCTGTCCGGTGAAGGCATTCAGCTTTTCCGGCCGGTTCAGGGTGATGGTGAGGATCTGTTCCGATACCTCGTATTTGATAGTCTCATACGCCATGGGTGTTTCCTTCTGGTCTTTTGTTCAGCACGTCTCGGCCGGGCTCAACCCGGCAGTCCATTCCATTGTTATGAAGAAGATGCGTGCGCGGGTCGAGCCCGCGCAGGTCGACTTGTGCTGAGACGCTACTTCGTCGGCGGCGAGGGCCACGGCCTCTGCGGGCCACGCAGGCCCTCGAACGCCTTGGCCATGGCGAGAACGCCGATATCGTCGAAACGCCTTCCGACAATCTGCACGCCGATCGGGAAGCCATGCCGGTCGTAACCGCCGTTGACGGAGACGGCCGGATTCTCCGACATGTTCCAGGGCACGGTGTAGCCGATATGTTCGAACGGCTTGGCCGGATCGTGCAAGGGGGCGGCGAACTCCGCGGGGAAATTCACCACGGGGGAGACCGGCGAGATCACATAGTCGAGTTCGCAGAACAACCTTGCCGCCGCCGCGCGGATCGCCATGGTCTGGTTGAAGCCGTTGATGGCTTCCACGCCGGAGACTTTTGCACCCCGTTCGGCCCATTGCAGGATGTAGGGCAGGGTCTTGGCGCGTTCCTTCTCCGGCAGTTTTGCCAGATCGCCCCACAATCGCACCCGGAAGAAATCGTCGATGCCGTCAAGCATTTCACGGCTGAGGATGCCCTTCACTTCGGTGACGACGGCGCCGGCGGCGTCGAACGCCTTGGCGGCGTTCACTGCGACGTCGCGAACCGGCTTCTCCAGCGCCTGGCCCGCGCCGGCATCGAGCATCAGGCCCAGACGCAGCTTGCGCGGCGACTTGTCGAGCGCCTTCCAGTTGATGTCATGGGCCGGCAGGCTCATGCCGTCGCGGCGGTCCGGTTTCGACAGCACGCTCATCATCAGCGCGGCGTCGTCTACCGTGCGCGTCATCGGGCCGGCGACGCGGCCGACATAGGGCGGGTCGATCGGGATGCGGCCGAGGCTTGGCTTCAGCGCGACCAGTCCGCACCAGCAGGCCGGCAGGCGTACCGAGCCGCCGATGTCGGTGCCGAGATGCAGGGGGCCGTAACCGGCAGCGCCTGCCGCGCCCGCGCCCGAGGAAGAGCCGCCCGGATTCTTGCCGAGGTTCCAGGGATTGCGGGTGAGGGGATGGAAGCTCGACAGCCCCGAGGACAACATGCCGTAGTCGGGCATCGTCGTTTTCGAAAAGATGATCGCGCCGGCTTCTCGCAGCCGTGCGGCCGGTGGCGCGTCGTGCTCGGCGGGTACCAGCGGTACGCTCGCGGCGCCCAGCGGAACCGGCGTGCCCTTGGTGGCGATATTGTCCTTGATGGTGACGGGCACGCCGTCGAGCACACCCGTCGGTTCGCCATTGTTCCAGCGGTCGGTCGAAGCCTTCGCCACCTTGCGCGCACCGTCCGGATCGAAGGCGTAGAGCGCCTTGATGTGCGGCTCCCACTGCTCGATATGCGCGATCACGTCTTCCAGAACTTCGGACGGCGAGAACTGTCTGGCCTTGTAGCCCGCAATCAGGTCGACGGCGGAAAGGTCGTGCAGCGAGGTGACTTCTTCTTCCGGCCTGGATTCATGCATGGGCACCTGCGGGGAGACGGGTTTCGACGATGCGGGCGAACATGCTGGCTCCGACGGGCAGGATCTTGTCGTCGAGCACGAAGCCGGGGTTGTGCACCGGCACCGAGCCCTCGTGGCCGATCCAGAAATAGGCGCCCGGAATGGTCTGCAGCATGTCGGCAAAGTCCTCGCTGCCCATCTTGGGCTGGCTGCGCGTGAACACCTTGGCGGGATCGACCACCGTTCGCGCGACTTCCTCGACCACCTTGGACTGTTCTTCCTGGTTCACCAGCACGCTGAAGATGTCGCGGATATCGACATTGATCTCGACCTGGAACGCGGCAGCCATGCCGGCGCAGATCGTGCGCATGCGATCGCGGATCAGGGAGCGGACTTCATCCGAGAAGGCGCGCACTGTGCCGCAGAGCTTGGCCTCGCCGGGAATGACGTTGTAGGCGGAGCCGGCGTGGATCTGGGTGATCGACAACACCGCCGACTGAAGGGGGTCGACGTTGCGGCTGACGATGGTCTGCAACGCCTTGCCGACCGTCATGGCGATGACGACCGCATCCTTGGAACGTTCCGGCATCGCGCCATGGGCGCCGTAACCGTTGATGACGATGTCGAAGAAATCGGCGCCGGCCATCGCAGGACCAGGGAGGATGGCGATCTCGCCATGATTGAGGTCCGGCGCGTTGTGCAGGCCGTAGAGCTCGTCGCAGGGAAACTTCTCGAACAGCCCGTCCTTGATCATGGCGCGCGCGCCGCCGAGGCCTTCCTCGGCGGGCTGGAAGATGAAGTGAACGGTGCCGTCGAAATTGCGCGTCTCTGCCAGGTACCGCGCGGTGCCGAGCAGCATAGTGGTGTGCCCGTCATGTCCGCAACCATGGAAGCGGCCGGGAATGGTCGAGCGCCAGCGCAGGTTGGTGTTCTCTTCCATCGGCAGCGCATCCATGTCGGCGCGCAGGCCGATGCGCTTGCCGCCATTACCCTTGCCCTTGAGTACGCCGATCACGCCGGTGCCGCCGAGACCTCGATGCACCTCGATGCCCCAGCTCTTCAGCTTCTCGGCGACGATGCCCGACGTGCGCACCTCCTCGAAGCCGATCTCGGGATGGGCGTGCAGATCGCGGCGGATGGCGGTGAGTTCATCGGCAAAGCCGTCGATACGTTCGATGGTGGGCATGTCTTTATGATCCCGTTGAGCGTGACTTGGTGGCTGGGTCGAAGGGAGCGCCGTTCGGCTTGACCCGGATGCCGGGCTTCAGCCGCGTCCACGGCAGGTCGGCGGTATCGGCCGGCATCGCGCCGGGCGCCGCGCAGATCAGGAGCTTCTCGGCGATCGGCTCGAAATCGGCGCGGAAATGCACCGAGCTCTTGTTGACCAGGATCTTCTGCTCAGTCGGCTCGATGCCGACATAGCGATACATCGCCTGGTCGGCGAGCTGCGTCTTGTGCGAGGCGACCACGACGCGGACGTCTCCGATGCGAAGACACGCGGATGGACCCATCTTCATCATGCGGCCGCCGTAAAACGGACCCGGTGCGAGGAAGTTTCCGTCGGAGAGTTTTTCGACGACAAAAGTCTCCTTGAAGGGGGCGTCGCCGGGAATGCCGGACTTGCCGCCGAGCGCCAGTGTTACCGTGTTGCCTTCGCCAGCCTCGTGCGCGGCTTTCGCCGCCTGCGGATCGTACATCATACCGGTGGCGGCGCGTTGCGCATTGTTGCGCACCAGCGCGCGGAGCATGCCCGTCGTGTCGGAATCGCCGCCGGCGCCGGGATTGTCCTGGGTGTCGGCGATCACAATGGGCCTGGTCGCGGTCTTCGCCAGTTCCATCGCATGGCGGACACCTTCGTCGGGTGAATATATCTTGCCGTCGAAGTCGTCCTCATGGCTTTCGATGAGGGCGGCGATCGCATCGGCTGCTGCATCGGCATGGGCCTGTGTCCTGCCATAGGCAAATATGCTCGGGCCGCAATGGACGAAATCGGCGGCCGGGAAGCCGAACGCAAACGAGAGCGTCGGTACGGCCTCAGTCTCAAGCCCGGCGACCTTGCGGTAGATGCTCTTCGCGGGCTCGTCGTTGGTGCATTGCCAGCTGATCGGAATGAGGAAGGGCGTCTGCCGAAAGGCCTTTGCCAATCGCTGTTTCGTGTTCAACAAAAGCGCGAGATGCCGTGCGCAGGCGCGGCCTGTGTCGGCCATGTCGACGTGGGGATAGGTGCGATAGGCGATCAGCGCGGAGGCGTGCTCGACCATTTCCGGCGTGACATTGGCATGCAGGTCGAGGCTCACTACCAGCGGAATATCGTTGCCGATCACCTTTCGCACGCGCGCCAGGATCTCGCCTTCGCCGTCGTCGAAATGCTCGGCCACCATCGCGCCGTGCAGATCGAGATAGACTGCATCGAGGTTGCCTGCTGCTGCAAGGCTGTCGATCATCGTCTTTGCGATGCGCTCAAAGGCGTCTTCGGTGACATGCGCGCTGGGCGTTGCCGCCGCAAAAATTGTCGGGACGAGGTCCCAGCCTTCGGTCTCTGCCTGCTCGATGAAGCCCGCCAGCCCCACATTGATGCGACGTACATTTTTCAGCATGCCGCCACCCGTCTCCATGCGCGGAAATCCGCCGCCATGGACAAAGGCTTCGTAGGTCGCCTTGGTCGGCGCGAATGTGTTGGTTTCGTGCAGGAAGCCGCCGACGGCGATGCGGGTCATTGTTGTCTCGTTCTGTCGTCTTGGCGGACGACGTTAGACTCGTCGTCGTTGTCGGCGCAAGCCGTGAAGCAATTCGCAATTTGCATGCCGCATGGCTCATGCGCGCACGACCTAAGGCTGATGGTTCTCGCCGACCGAAAGGGCACAGATCCGTGAAAGGTGAGCGTAGGGGAGTTTGGTCTCCTCGGCCCAGGCATTGAATGCGGCCTGTACCTTGGCGAGGTCGCCTTTCGACTTCACTTCTTCGGCAATATCGATGCCGGCATCGCGCAGGCACGCCACGACGTCCTTGGACGTGACGAAACCGTCCCAGCCGACGAAGCGCAAGAACATCTGTCCGGTATTGCCGCCGAGCCGGCTGCCGCGCTTGCTCAGGAGATCGAGCAGGCTGATTTCATCGGATGCGGGCCATTTGCTCAGAAATTTGCCAAAGCTGCCATGCTCTTTGGCAATCGTCTGTATGAACTGCGCGTTGTCGCGCACCGACATGATCTTGGCGCCGTTGCGGACGATCCGCTTGTTTTCCAGCAGCGCGTGCCAGAATTCATCAGGCTGAAAGGCGAGCTTGGCCGGCTTGAAGCCGAGAAAGGCCTTCTCGAAGTCAGGCCATTTCTGCTCGATCACGCTCCAGGCAAAGCCCGCCGAAAAAACGCGCTTGGTCATCTCGGCGAGGATGCGGTCGTCGGGAAGTTTGGCGAGCGCCTTGACGTCCGGCCTGGAGGGGAGGAGTTTTTCCAGCGCCTTGGGTCCGCCCTTGCGCTTCTCGGCCCTTGCCCGAATGGTCTTGAACGCAATCATGCGCCCGCTCTATTCGAGGGTCGCCAGAAGCCCCGCCATCAATCGGCCGCGCTCGGCGAGGCTGTCGACGATGATGTGCTCATTCAGTGTATGCGCATCCGCGCCGCGCACGCCGAGCCCGTCCAGCGTGGGGATACCCATGGCGCCCGTAAAATTACCGTCGGAGCCGCCGCCCGCGCTGCCGTGCGGCAACTCCTGGCCGAGGCCTTTGGCGATGCCCTTTGCCTTTTCATAGAGCGCCATGGTGCCGGCATCCGGCTCCCATACCGGACGGGTGACGCCGCGCGTCACCTTGAAGTTCACGTCATTGCTGGCGCCCGACAGCGCCAGCATCCGTTCCACGCCCTTGTCGAGATCGGCCTGGCGCTTGGCCATGCTCAAGGCTTCGCCGGTGCAGGTTGTGGCAACACAATTGACCCATTGCCCGCCATGCACGATGCCGACGGAGAAGGTGCAATCCGGTGTGGTCATGCCGTCAATGACGAGGATCTGGCGCGCCATCTCGCGGATGGCCGAACGGCCCGAGGAGAGGGTGGCGCCGGCATGGCTCGGTCGTCCCGTGGCTTCCAGGTTGAAGCGGGCGATCGCGTAGCGTCCGGTGACGACGCCGTTGTTCTCGCGGCCGGGTTCGGGTACCAGCACGTATTTGTTGCGCGCCGCCTCCGCCTCGATGAGGTCCCGGGTAGAGGGCGTGCCGACTTCCTCGTCCGGCGTGAACAGCACGGTGATCGGCAGCGGCGTGGTGAATGAGGCACGCGCGAGCTGGCGAATGGCCTCGAGGGTGAGATAGTTGCCGCCCTTCATGTCAAAGATGCCGGGACCGAAGCACTTGTTGCCCTCGCGCCGCCATTGCAGCTTCTCGATCGTGCCGACGGGATGCACCGTGTCCAGATGGCCGGCGATCAGGATGCCGGGCTCGCCCTGCTTGGGGTGAGGGAATTTTGCCCGCACGCAACCGGCAAAACCTTGCCTTCCGGCGATGCGCTCGATCGTCGCACCCATGATCGCCATTTCCCGCGCCGCAAGGTCGAGCATGCGATCGACTGCCGCCGCGTCCCAGGTCGGGCTTTCGCATTCCACCCAGGTCCTGAGCCCCTGCAGCATCGCCTCGGAATCGAAGGGAAGGTTGGCTGGATTCATCTGGCGGTGCTCCTGATTGTTGGTGTTGGCTGGCAACCGCCCGCTACGAGACGGAACATGGCTGCAATTGTAAAGCCAAAACGCCCTGTCGAATGACGTTCGCCGGGACAATCTACACTTGCCGAACGATAAGGTGTGCGGCTGCAGTGATCCCGGCACATGGATTAATAGACCGGAGCTGGTGTGGCCGATGGCGGACGAACGCATGCGTTCGGCGCAGGTCTCGGCAATCAGCTGTGCGCTCGTTCGGTTGGCCGTTTGGCACGTTTTTGGCTTGCGGATGGTGCCGCAGGTGCGGCCGGTTGCCCAATGCCGGGAGACTTGGCCGGTCGCAGGTCCTGTGCCAATCTTGCCTAATCATTGGTCAGGCATGCAATGCCTGCCAAGGGAGCAGGATATCGATCCCCCGGGTTCGATGGGTAACTGGATCGAGGTCCCACGCAGCATTTCGGGGGATCTTGGGACGACAATGGAGGTGAAGAAAATGAACGCGCTGAAAAGAGCCATTCTCGCGGCCGCATGTACGGCCGGCATCGCGGTTGCCGCAGCGCCCGCGCTTGCCGAGACCACGTTGCGCGTGGTGATGCATTCGGATGTGAAGATCCTCGATCCGATCTGGACCACTGCCTACATCGTGCGCAATCACGGCTACATGATCTACGACACGCTTCTCGCGCAGGACGAGCAGGGTGAGATCAAGCCACAGATGGTCGAGAAGTACGTAACCGCGCCCGACCAGAAGAGCTATACGTTCACGCTGCGCGAGGGCCTGCTGTGGCACGACGGCAAGCCGGTGACGACGGAAGACTGCATCGCCTCGATCAAGCGCTGGGCCGCCAAGGACTCGCTCGGTCAGAAGATGATGACCTTCGTCAGTTCGATCGATGCGGTCGATGCCAAGACATTCACCATCAAGCTCAAGGAACCGACAGGTCTCGTGCTGCTAGGCCTGTCGAAGCCGTCGTCCAACGTGCCGTTCATGATGCCCAAGCGCGTTGCCGACACCGACCCCAACAAGCAGATCGAGGATTTCACGGGCTCCGGTCCGTTCGTCTTTGTCAAGGATGAATGGAAGCCTGGTGACAAGACGGTCTACGTCAAGTTCGACAAGTACAAGCCGCGCTCCGAGCCTGCCTCGGGCCTTGCGGGCGGCAAGATCGCAAAGGTGGATCGCGTCGAATGGCGCGCCATTTCCGACGCGCAGCAGGCGATCAACGCGCTTCAGAAGGGGGAGATTGATTACGTCGAGGCGCCCAGCCACGACCTGCTTCCCACCCTGAAGAAGGACCCGAACATCAACGTTTTCGTGTCGCCGCTGGCGAAGAACCAGTACGTCTTCCGGCCCAACACGCTGCACAAGCCGTTCGACAATCCGAAAATCCGCCATGCGCTGTGGTATGCCTTCAACCAGGAAGACTTCCTGATGGCCGCCATCGGCGACGAGAACTACATCAAGGCCTGTAAGGCGCTTTTCATCTGCGATACGGCGCTTGCCACGACCAAGGGAATGGACGGCCTTCTTACCTCCAACGCCAAGAAGGCGCAGGAACTGCTGAAGGAGGCGGGCTATGACGGCACGCCGGTGGTGCTGATGCACTCCACCGACCTCAAGGTTCTGACCAATCTGGCGCCGGTGGCGAAGTCGCTGATGGAGAAGGCGGGCTTCAAGGTCGACATGCAGTCGATGGACTGGCAGACGCTGGTGGCCCGCCGGGCCAAGAAGGATCCGCCCAGCGCTGGCGGCTGGAACGCGTTCCTGACGTCCTGGATCGCCGCCGACGTGATGAACCCGATCTCGACCGCTTATGTGAACGCCGGATGCGACAAGGCATCGTTCGGCTGGCCCTGCGACGAGAAGCTCGAGAAGCTGCGCGACGACTTTGCCAAGGAGACCGATCCGGCCAAGCAGAAGGCGATCGCGGAAGCGGTGCAACTGCGCGTCATCGAGTACACGCCGGAGATTCCGGTCGGCGAGTGGAAGTCGCCGAACGCGATGCGGAAGAACGTCAAGGGCTATCTCACTGCACCGGTGCCGGTGTTCTGGAACGTCGAAATCACCAAGTGATGTGACGACGGCGGGCGGCGGCTCTCCGCCGCCCGCCGATTTCGAGGATCGATCGTTCGATGTATGGCTATCTGTTCCGGCGACTGCTCGGCACGATTCCGGTGATGCTGGTGGTCGCCGTATTCATTTTCCTGATGCTGCGCCTGACCCCTGCGGATCCGGCGGCGATCATCGCCGGGGACAACGCTACCACCGAGCAGGTGGCGCAAATCCGGAGCCAACTCGGTCTCGATCGCCCCATCATCGAGCAGTTCGTCATCTGGTCGGGCAGGGTGCTGAGGGGCGATT
>JAHCKB010000152.1 GCA_026125985.1 Bradyrhizobium sp. | reverse complement strand
GACGCTGGCCGTCCTGACGTGATGTTCGTGATTCAGCGCGTGCTCGAAGTCTCCGGCCGGCTGACGCTGCTCGACCAGAACAAGGTGATCAAGCCGCATCCGGCGTTCCGCCTGTTCGCGACCGCCAATACGGTCGGCCTCGGCGATACGTCCGGCCTCTATCATGGCACGCAGCAGATTAACCAGGGCCAGATGGACCGCTGGTCGATCGTCACCACGCTCAACTATCTCGGCCATGACGAGGAAGTGGAGATCGTGCTGGCGAAGGCGCGTCACTATCGCACGGCGGAAGGCCGCGACATCGTCAACAAGATGGTGCGCCTCGCCGACCTCACCCGCAACGCCTTTGCCAACGGCGACCTGTCGACGGTGATGAGCCCGCGCACGGTGATTACCTGGGCGGAAAACGCCGACATCTTCGGCGACATCGGTTTTGCCTTCCGCGTCACCTTCCTCAACAAGTGTGACGAGCTGGAGCGGCCGCTGGTCGCCGAATTCTATCAGCGCTGTTTCAACATGGAGCTGCCGGAATCGTCCGTCAACGTGGCGCTCAGCTAGGCCCTGTACAGTGAGGAGCCCGGCGCAATCGTCGGCTCCCTCCGAGGCGTGACGCGCCACTGGTTTACGAAAGCGCTATGAGCACTTCCAACTCGAAATTCCGCAACAACCGGGAAGCGCCGACCGAGCCGTTCAAGCGGGCGGTGACTTCGTGTCTGAAAGCCATCGCCAAGACGCCGGAACTCGATGTCACCTTTGCCGCCGAGCGCCCGGGCCTCGCGCCCGGCAAGGCGAGACTGCCGGAGCCGGCGCGCAAGATGAGCAAGCGCGATGCCGCGATCGTCCGCGGCCATGCCGATTCGATCGCGCTCAAGCTCGCCTGTCACGATCCCAAGGTCCACCGCAAGCTGATGCCGGGCAATCCGCAGGCGCGTGGGGTGTTCGAGGCGGTCGAACAGGCGCGGGTGGAAGCCATCGGCGCGCGCCGCATGTCGGGCGTCGCCAGGAATCTCACCGCGATGCTCGACGACCATTTTCATCGCGGCAAGTTCGACGAGATCACCGACCGCGCCGATGCGCCGCTGTCGGACGCGCTGGCCATGCTGGTGCGCGAGCGGCTGACCGGCCTCGCGCCGCCCGCCGCCGCCAAGAAGATGGTCGATCTCTGGCGACCGGTGCTGGAAGACAAGATCGGCACACGGCTCGACCAGCTCTCGCGTTTCACCGAGGATCAGGCCCGCTTCGGCGACCTCGTGCACGACTTGTTGTCGGAGCTCGACCTCGGCGACGACCGCAACATGGATTCGGATGAGGACGACCAGGACGAGAACCAGGAAGGCGAGAACGATCAGTCCGGCGCCGAGGGCGCGCCCGACAGCGATGCCGCACAGGAGATGAGCGCCGACCAGGCGGAGGCCTCCACCGACGAGATGTCCGAAAGTGCGATGGAAAGCGCGCAAGCCTCCACCTCGGACACGTTCGACGACGGCGAGCTCGGCGACGACGAGACGCCGGGCGAGGCGACCCGGCCGAATACCCATGGCAAGAACGAGCCGCGCGGTCCGGAATACCACGCCTTCGCGCCGAAGTTCGACGAAGTTATTGCGGCCGAAGATCTCTGCGACCATGACGAGCTGGAGCGGCTGCGCTCTTATCTCGACAAGCAGCTCGCGCATCTGCAGGGCATCGTGGCGCGGCTTGCCAACCGGCTGCAGCGCCGCCTGATGGCGCAGCAGAACCGCGCCTGGGATTTCGATCTCGAGGAAGGCATTCTCGATCCGGCGCGGCTGTCGCGCGTCGTCACCGATCCCTATCACCCGCTGTCCTTCATGCACGAGAAGGAGGCGACCTTCCGCGATACCGTGGTGACGCTGCTGCTGGATAATTCCGGCTCGATGCGCGGCCGTCCGATCACGGTGGCGGCGACCTGCGCCGACATCCTTGCGCGCACGCTGGAGCGTTGCGGCGTCAAGGTGGAAATCCTGGGCTTCACCACGCGTGCGTGGAAAGGTGGGCAGTCGCGCGAGGCCTGGCTTGCCGCCGGCAAGCCGCCGAATCCCGGCCGGCTCAACGATCTTCGCCACATCATCTACAAGTCGGCGGATGCGCCGTGGCGGCGCGCGCGCAAGAATCTCGGGCTGATGATGCGCGAGGGGCTGCTGAAGGAGAACATTGACGGCGAGGCGCTGGACTGGGCGCACAAGCGCCTGCTGGCTCGGCCCGAGCAGCGGCGCATCCTGATGATGATCTCGGATGGCGCGCCGGTCGACGATTCCACGCTGTCGGTCAATCCCGGCAACTACCTGGAACGTCATCTGCGCCACATCATCGAGGAGATCGAGACCCGCTCGCCGGTCGAGCTGATCGCGATCGGCATCGGCCACGACGTGACGCGCTACTATCGCCGCGCGGTGACTATCGTGGACGCAGAGGAACTCGGCGGTGCGATCACCGAGAAGCTCGCCGAGCTCTTCAGCGAGACCAGCGCGGTCCAGGGTTCCGGCAGCCGGCGGCGGTTGCATTCCTGAGCACATGATCCCCGCATTGAGCCGCCGCCGTTTGCTGACTGCTGCGGCAGGCGGATTCTTCGGCCTCGGCCTGACGCAATGGGCACAGGCGCAAACCGCCGTGCAGCCGCCGCCGAGGCGCGCAAAGCCGGATGAATATTCCGTCGCCGAGCCGGTCTCGATCGAGGTCAATGCGCGGCCGCTTGCCGGCTTCGATACCCGCGATAGGTCGCGTGTCCGGTTTGGCGAACTGGAATTCCGCAGCGGGCTGGTCCTGACCTCGAAGTTCCGCGGTTTCGGCGGATTGTCGGGCCTGCGACTCGACGCCAAAGGCGAGCGATTCATCGCCATCAGCGACAAGGCAGGCTGGTTCACCGGCCGCATTGCCTATCGCGGCAAGGCGATGACGGGAATTGAAGGCGTCGAGGCTTCGCCGATGCTCGGACCTGACGGCAGGCCCATCACGGCGCGCGGCTGGTACGATACCGAGGCCATCGCGCTGGACGGCTCGCTGGTCTATGTCGCGCTCGAGCGCGTCAACCGGATCCTGCGCTACGATTTCGCCAAGGGCTTTACCCATGCGGGGGGAGAAGAAGTGCCATTGCCGGCGGCTGCGCGAAAGCTGCCCAACAACAAGGGACTTGAGGCGCTGATCGCGGTCCCCAGAGGGCAGCCGCTCGCCGGCACCCTGATCGCGATTTCCGAACGTGGGCTGGACGTCCGGGGCAACATTCTCGGATTCCTGATCGGCGGCAAGAGCCCCGGGCAGTTCGCGGTCCGGCGTTCCGATAATTTCGACGTCAGCGACGCGACGCTGCTGCCCTCGGGCGATGTGCTGCTGCTGGAGCGGAGATTCTCCTGGCTTGGCGGCGTCGGCATCCGTATCCGGCGTATTCCCCTCAAGTCCTTTACGCCGGGCGCCGTGGTCGACGGCCCGGTCATCTTCTTCGCCGATCTCGGCTACGAGATCGACAACATGGAAGGAATCGATGCGCATGTGACGCCGGAAGGCGACACCGTGATCACGATGATTTCGGATGACAACTTCTCGATGATCCAGCGCAACCTGATCCTGCAGTTCACCCTGCTGGGGTAGGGGATTTCAGTCGCAGGGCCGATTCAATCTTCAATCGCGGACGGTGCTGCGTGCGGACAAATCAGCCGAGACGATAGATTCCGCTTTCGTCCACATGTACCCGCCCATCGGACAGCATTTCATCGAGGTGAGCGGAGATCGAGCGTGTTTCTGCGTCGACGACCCAGAGGTCCTGATGACCGGGCGGATAGAGCAGTCGGCATTCAACGAGCTGCGCGAGCGTCTTCGGCGATTCCCGCAGCAGATCGAGCAGACGCTGTTCGCGCTTGTCGAGCGTCCCGATGTAGGCGGCAAGATCGTGCAAGAATTTCTCGCGGTCGGTATAGACGCCGCGGTGGTGCGAGGTGACCCAGACCCTGGCGGGGATGTCGGCGACGCGCGCCAGCGAGCGGCGGAAATCGCCAAGGTTCGATGACGCGTCGCCGTAATAGGGGCCGAAGCTGGAAAGATCGATGTCGCCGATGAAGGCGACGCCCTCGGGCTCGATCAGCAGCACGGAGTGCCCGGCGGTATGGCCTGGCGCATGGAAGGCGCGCACGCGCGATCCCCCGAGTTCCCACACCGCGCCGTCAGTATAGCCGATCGCATCCGGCCGCGGGACGTAGAAGAAGTCGCGCTTGAACCGCGCCAGCATGTCGGCCACGTAGCTCTCGTCGCTGCCATAGGCGGCGCGCAGGCCTTCCCAGCTTCGAGCGGCCGCGAGGTCGGCTTCGTGCACATGCACCGGCGCCTTCGGCAGGCGATGCAGTCCGGCCATGTGGTCTTCATGCACATGGCCGAGGATCACGACATCGGAGCGGTCGAACTCCGCGCCGATGTGATTGGCCACGATCGGCGTGTCGAAGGCCGCCTGCGTGTCGGAACCACGGACGATCACCTGGTTGGCGTCGGGATACTTGCCGTTCTTCTCGCCGAAGAAGACGGTAACGCGGCCGAAATCGGCGCGCGGAACTGCGCGGCGGTTCAGGTCTGTGGCAGTGACGTTCATGAATCTCCCGAACCTAGCTTGCGCGCTGCTTCTCGTAGGCCTTCAGATGTGTATAGGCCGTGCGCAGCTTTGGCACCGGAATTTTTGCCGCATCTGCCCGCGCGATCAGATCGCCGATCACATGATCGGCCTCGACCGGCAACCCCGCCTTGACGTCGCGGAACATCGAGGCCGTCATCGGCGATCCCTCGGCGGTCAGGATGCCGCGGGTACGCTGGAAGAACGGCCCGCCCGGGGCAAATCCTTCGGCGGTCGCGACGGCCGAACATTCGTCGAGCATGCCGAGCAGGAAATCCCTGCCCCCGGTCACCGCCAGGATGTTGCCCACGGAGGTTCGCATCAGGCACGTGGCAGCGGCCAGCGAGGCAAGGAAAACCCACTTCTCCCACATGTCCTGCATGACGTGTTCGCTTGGCGCCGCGCCGCAATTGCCCCTGGCGAACACTTCGGCGATTGCCTTGACGCGATCGGACATCCTGCCGTCGCGCTCGCCGAAGCCGAGCGACTGCATCGGCGTAAGCTGCACCACCTCGCGCTTCTCGTTGAGCGTGACCGCAATGGCGCAGAGGCCGCCGAGGACGCGTTCTGGGCCGAATTTCCGGTCCAGCACGTCCAGATGCAGCATACCGTTGAGCAGCGGGATGATCGACGTCGCTGGCCCGACCGCGGGCGCAAAGGACTTGATGGCATCGTCGAGGTCGAACGCCTTGCAGCTCAGGAGAATGACGTCAAATTTCTCGTTCAGTGCGTCAGCCTGTATCGTCGGCGGATTCTTCAGCGTGATATCGCCGTTGGGGCTCTTGATCGCCAGCCCTGAGCTGGCGAGTTCTGCCGCGCGCTTCGGCCGAACCAGAAACGTGACGTCCTGGCCCGCCTGCAGCAGCCTGCCGCCGAAATAGCCGCCGATCGCCCCGGCGCCGACTACGAGAATGCGCATGCCCCTGTCTCCCTGCTCATCGTCATGCCCGGCCTTGGGCCGGCATCAACGCCTTTGGGCCGGAATACAAAGGAAGACATGGATGGCCGGGTCAAGCCCGGCCATGAAGCATGAATGATATGCGTCACCACTTCTCGCCGAACGGGCGGATTTCCAGTTCGAACGTCCAGGCGCTGCGCGGCTGCTGGTAGAGCTGCCAGTAGGCATCCGCGACCGAAGCAGGCGGCATCAACAGATCGGGGTTGTCGAGCGCTTCCTTGCCCCAGAGCTGCGCGCGTCGCTCGCGTACCCAGGCGGTGTCGACGCCGGCATCGATGATCAGATGCGCGACATGGATGTTCTTCGGACCGAGCTCCCGCGCCATCGATTGGGCGACGGCGCGCAGGCCGAACTTGGCGCTGGCGAAGGCCGCAAAGCCGCTGCCGCCACGCAGGCTCGCGGTCGCGCCGGTGAAGAAGATGTTGCCCTTGCCGCGCGGCAGCATCAGCCGCGCCGACTCGCGGCCGGCGAGGAATCCGGCCCAGCACGCCATCTCCCACACTTTCCGGAACACGCGGTCGGTGGTTTCCAGGATCGGAAAGTTGACGTTGGCGCCGACATTGAAGATGCAGACTTCCAGCGGCGCATGCCTGTCAGCGTCGTTGAGGAAGGTGGTGATCTCTTCCTCCTTGCGCGCATCGAGCGAACGGCCGACGATCGAGCCGCCGGCGGCCTCGACTTCCTTCACCAGCGGCTCGAGCTTCTCGCCGTTGCGACGGCCGGCGAACACGGTGAAGCCTTCGGCTGCGAATTTCTTGGCAATCTCGGCGCCGATGAAGTCGCCCGCGCCGATCACGGCGCAGGTGGCGTTGCGTTTTTGCATGAACTTTGCTCCCGTTGCCGTCATTGCGAGGAGCGAAGCGACGAAGCAATCCATATCCGGGTATGCGGCAATCTGGATTGCTTCGCTTCGCTCGCAATGACGGCTGAAACTACTTGCCCGAAACCATTTCCTCGACTTCGCGCAACTGCTCCTTGCCGAAGAACATCTCCTTGCCGACGAAGAAGGTCGGCGAGCCGAACGCGCCGCGCTCGACGGCGGACTGGGTGTTCTCGATCAGCTTTGCCTTGACGTCAGCGTCCTGCGCCCGCGCGAACAGCTTTGCCGGGTCGAGGCCGGACGATGAGAGTGCCTTCAGGGCCACTTCCGGATCGTCCATCTTCTTCGGCTCGACCCACATGTGATGAAAGGCGGCTTCGACGTATTTCTCGAAAACGCCCTCCATTTGCGCGGCCACCGCAGCGCGCATCAGGTTGAGCGTGTTGACGGGGAAGAATGGATTCCAGGTGTAGGGCTTGACGCCGAACCGCTTGAGGAACCGCTCGGTCTCCAGCGCGTGGAATTCGCGCTTGTTCTTGATGCCGGCGAACGCTTCGGCCGGCGACCTGTTGTTGGTGGCCTTGAAAACGCCGCCGAGCAGGATCGGCACATATTCGAATTTCACCCCGGTTCGCTTCTCGATGGCCGGAATGGCTTCATGGCTGAGGAACGCATTGGGGCTGCCGACGTCGAACAGGAACTGCGGATTCTGGCTCACGGCGGCCTCCCTGATCTTTTCTGCCCGGACGGCTGCGCCGCCCGAGCTATGATGATCATCATATTGTAACGCGCTTCTGCTTGAGTCAAATGAGGCGCGCGGCCGGCTGCTTGCGCCAGACCAGCAGGTAATAGCTCATCTGCAGCAGGAACATGGTGCAGAAGGCGATAGGATAGGCCATCCATATTCCCTCGATTCCGACGTGATGGCTGAGGTAGATCGCCGACGGCACCTCGACCGCGAGGATTGCAATTGACGAGATCGCAAGCGGCGTCCATACCGTGCCGCCCGAGCGCACGGCCCCGGAAAATACCGTCGCCCAGCCGAACAGCACGGTGCTCCACAGCACGATGTGCAGCAGTCTCTGGGCGAGATCGAGCACGGCGGTCTCGGTGATGAAGAGACCCATCAGCGGGCGCGCAAGCAGATAGCCGGCTACCGCGAGTCCACCGGTGAGCCACAGGTTCATCTGCAGGCCCGTGGTGACGATGGCGCCGATCTGGCCGGCCTGGCCGCGGCCGATCGCCTGGGCGCCGAAGATCGACACCGATATCGCAATCGACAGCGCGGGAAACTGCACATAGGTCATGACCTGGCCGACCGCGCCATAGGCGGCGGTGGCATCGGAGCCATAGCCGTTGACGAGGCCGAGCAGCACCAGCTCGGCGGCCGACATCACCATCATGCTCAGCGAAGCGGGAATGCCGAGGCGCAGTACCAGCCGGAGCAGCCGGCCGTCCGGCCACATCGCGCGCAGAAGGGTTTGGTCGAAGGCGAGCGCGTGCCGCCGCGACTGCAGATGGAAGTACAGCCAGACCAGCGTCAGCACGCTCGACGCCACCGATGCCCACGCGGCAGAGGCGACGCCGAGCGGGGGCAGGCCGAACCAGCCGACGATCATCGCCGGCGTCGCCACAAGTCCGATCAGCGTGTAGATCACCAGCGCCAGCAGCGGCGTGACCGTGTCGCCAACACCGCGCATCATCGCGGTGACGAGAATCACCGCATAGGTGAGCGGCATGGAGATCATCGTCACGCGCGCGTAAGCCGTGGCTTCGTCGAGGATGTTCGGTGGCGTCGCCAGCGCAAGCAGGAGCTCCCTGGCGAACAGGGATCCGATCAGCGCGATACCGACCGCAAAGAGCAGCGCAATGCCCAGCGTCGTTCCAGCGGCGGCCTTGACCTTGCCGGTATCGCCGGCGCCGAACGCCTGCCCGATCAAGACGGAAGCGCCCGTGCTCAGGCCCATCACCAGCGCGATGAAGGCGAACATCACGGGGAAGAACACGGTGACCGCCGCCAGCGCGTCGACGCCGATCATCTGCCCGAGATAGACGTTGTTGATGGTGCCGAACAGCGATTGCAGGATGTTGCTCGCCAGCATCGGAAGAAGGAAGAGCAGAAAGTTTTTCCAGAGCGGAACAGGGCTGGTCACGGGCATGGCCTCGCAATGGGCGCAGCAGATCGTGCCGCGCGCAGATGGCGGTTGGGAGTCTTCAGGGTTTGGAGAGTGCGATCGCGCTAGTCGGCGCGATCGCTGTAGGCAAGTTTGACGATGTGATCGCGGATGTCGGTCGGCCAATCCGCGATCAGACCTGCAAAGCGCCGACGGTCGTCGGCAAACAGGGCGCGCGAGGCCTCCTCGAAATGGGCGAGGTTGCCGGCCATGGCCGACATGAAGTGATAGGCCGCGTCGCGCGCCGCGCGCAGCCGGTCGCGATCGCCACTGGCGCGGCGCGCCTCGTCGACTAGCTTGCGCAAGGCTACCGACGCGCCGCCGGGTTGCGCGCTCAGCCATTCCCAGTGCCGGGGCAGCAGCGTCACCTCGCGCGCGACCACGCCGAGTTTCGGCCGGCCGCGGCCGCGCGGCTCGCTGGCCGCAGCGTCGGGCTCGGACGGCGCAGGCGCTTGCCTGGGAAGCCGCGCGACGATTTCCTCGTCCGAGCCGCGCAAGTCCAGATCGAGCGAACGGCCGGTGGTGTCGCTGAAGATGAGGATCGGGGCAGCCGCCCGGGCAGCGCGCCTCACCGCGAGCGCGACCTCGGCAAGCGTGCCGGAGACCAGGCGCCGCTGTCCCTCGAAGGCAGTAAATTGCTGGGTCATCTTAAGTTTCCGAAACGGCCACATGTCGCCTATTTATACCCGGGTATATATTGCCGTCAATATCACCCGGATAATAATTTGAATACAGCCCCTGCGTCCTTTGGGCCAGTCCGGGCAAGTCGCTAATCCCGCCGCGGCCTGATACGGGAACACCCGGAATTCCTTCGAGGGGAGCGGCCCATGCTGACGGTGCATCATCTCAACAACTCGCGCTCCCAACGGGTGCTGTGGCTGCTCGAGGAACTCGGCGTGCCGTACGGGATCCGGCGCTATGCGCGCGATCCCGCCACGATGCTCGCGCCACCCGAACTGCGTGCCGTGCACCCGCTCGGCAAGTCGCCGATGATCGAGGATGACGGTCGCGTGCTCGCCGAGACCGGCGCGATCGTCGAGTACCTCGTCGAGCGCTACGACCATACACGCCGCCTCGCGCCCCCCGCCGGCTCGGACGAGCGGCTGCGCTACCGCTACTGGCTGCACTATGCGGAAGGCTCGGCGATGCCGCCGCTGCTGCTGAAGCTCGTCTTCGACCGGGTGGGTGCCGCGCCCGCGCCGTTCTTCGCGCGCCCGGTGATCCGCGGCGTCGTCGACAAGGTGATGGGGAGCTTCATCGGGCCACAGCTCGCGCTGCACCTCGATTTCCTGGAGAGCGAACTCGCGAAGACGCCATGGTTCGCCGGCGCGGAATTCTCCGCCGCGGACATCCAGATGAGCTTCCCGCTCGAGATCGCCGCGCAGCGCGCGAATCTCGCGGGTCGCACGGCGATCACCGGCTTTCTGACCCGTATCCACGCGATGCCCGGCTATCGGCGCGCCATCGAACGAGGAGGTCCTTATGCCTATGCACGATGAAAGACTGTCGCGACGCGAGGCGATCGCGCTCGGTGTGACGGTCGCGGTGGCGGCCGCGACGCGCGGCGCAATCGCGGCGGGCACCGCCGCGGCGGCGGATGCGGTGAGTGGGGCCGACGCGCCGGCAGTGATCACGCGCAGGATTCCGTCGAGCGGCGAGGCGTTGCCGGTCGTCGGGCTCGGCACCAACAATTACAGCCCGACGACGCCCGAGGAGCGCGCCGCGCGCCGTGCCGTCGTCGAACGCCTGCCGCAGCTCGGCGGCCGCGTGATCGACACCGCGCCTGCCTACCGGCAGTCGGAGAGCGTGCTCGGCGAGCTGATCGCGGAGATCGGCAATCGCGAGCGGCTCTTTGTCGCGACCAAGGTGACCGCCGCCGACGGTGATCGCGCCGGCGGCATCGCGATGCTCGAGGAATCGTTCCGCCGCCTGCGCGTGTCGCACGTCGATCTGATGCAGGTCCACAACCTCACCGGCGTCGACACGCTGCTGCCGGTGCTCGCCGAGTGGAAGAAGGAGGGCCGGATCGGCCATCTCGGCATCACGACGTCGAGCGCGCGGCAGTATCCGGAAATGCTCGGGCACATGCGCCGCCACACGCTCGATTTCGTCCAGGTCGACTACAGCATCGCCAACCGCGGCGCGGCCGAGGAGATCCTGCCGCTCGCCGCGGAGCGCGGCATCGCCGTGCTCATCAACATGCCGTTCGGCGGGCGGCGCGACGGCAACGTCTTCCCGCGGGTCGCGGGCAAGGCACTGCCCGACTGGGCCGCCGATCTCGACGCGCAGAGCTGGGCGCAGTTCTTCCTGAAGTACGTCGTCTCGCATCCGGCCGTCACCTGCGCGATCAGCGGCATGACGAAGCTCGCGCATCTCGAGGACAACTTCGGCGCCGCGCGGGGCCGCCTGCCCGACGCCGCGCTGCGCCGGCGCATGGAAGAGTACTGGGACCGCGAGCTCGCGCAGGGCGAGGACGCATGATCTCCGGCGGCGCGCTGGGCCTGCTGGCGGCCCTCGCGCTGCTCGCCATCTGGTATGTCTCGCGATGGCTGCGCATCGAGCGTGCACGACAGCCGGCCGGCGGCGCGCG
>JAHCKB010000151.1 GCA_026125985.1 Bradyrhizobium sp. | reverse complement strand
CCAAGCCGTCGATCGATCTGGAAATCACCTTCGACTACAATTCGGCCGACATCAGCAGCAAGTCGATCGCCTCGGTGCAGGCGCTGGGCCGCGCGCTGTCCAATGCCGAGCTGAAAGGCTCGACCTTCGTGGTGGCCGGCCATACCGACGCCGCAGGCGGCGAGGAATACAACCAGAATCTCTCCGAGCGCCGTGCCGATGCAATCAAGAAGTATCTGATCGACAAATACGGCATCAACGGCAGCGATCTCGTCACTGTCGGCTACGGCAAGAGCAAGCTGAAGGATCCGAACCAGCCGCTCGCGGAAGTGAACCGCCGCGTGCAGGTGGTGAACATGGAGACCAAGGTCACCGCCGAGAAGTAGGCACAAGCTGGCTGGCGTGGCGCGTTGCGGATATTTCGACACAAAGCCTCCGTCCGGACCGAGCCCGAACGGGGGTTTTGTGCGCTCTGGCACAGCGGTTTGCCGCGCCGGATGGTATCCACAGTGTCGCAAAACGCGCTAACATAGGCAGCTCGTCCCGCGCGACGGCACCGTTCCACACGAAATCTGGTCCTGGATTGATCCGGCGATGAAGCCACTCACCGAATATATCAAGCCTGCCCTCGGAACGCTGGCGTTCGCAGCCCTCGTCGGCGGCTATTACTGGTGGGAGCATCGTCCCCACCGTGAGAAGCCGGAGACGACCGGCCAGGCGCTGGTTGTGGTCGCCAAGTCGGTCAATGCCTGCTTCTCGGACATGGTGCGCGTCACCGGCTTCATCGTGCCGAAGCGTGAAGCGGTAGTCGGCGCCGACCAGGAGGGCTCCAAGGTCACCGATCTCTTCGTCCGCGAAGGCGACATCGTCACCGAGAACCAGGAACTGGCGCGTCTGTCGCCACCGCCACCGCATCCGGGGCAGCCGCAACAGGGTGGCCGCAGCGGCCCGATCCCGCTTCGCGCGCCGGCCGCGGGGCTGGTCACCGAGGTTCGCACCATCGTCGGCGCCCCCGCCTCGCCGCAGGCGGGCCCGATGTTCCGCATCGCCATCAACAACGAGATCGAGCTCGAGGCGGAAGTGCCAAGTGTTCACATGCTGAAGCTCAATCCCGGCGCGACCGCACGCGTCAGCCGCGACGGCGCGCCCGATCTCGTCGGTCGCGTTCGCCTGGTGTCGCCAGAGATCGACCGCAGCAGCCAGCTTGGCAAGGTCAGGATTGCGATCACTGCCAATCCTTCCCTGAGAGTCGGCATGTTCGCCCGCGCCAACATTGACGCCAAGCGCAGTTGCGGCGTAGCCGTGCCGCACACTGCGATCGACCGCCTCACCGTCCAGGTGGTGAAGGGCGGCAATACCATCGAAACGCGCAAGGTTCGCGTCGGGCTATCGTCCGAAAGCTCCACCGAAATTCTGGAAGGCCTCGATGTGGGCGAAGTCGTCGTCGCCGACGCCGGGACCTCGCTGCATGACGGCGATCAGGTGAAAACCATGTATGCTGATGAACTCGATCGTGTGCGGGTACGCTGATGGCTCTCAATATTTCCGCCTGGTCGATCCGCAATCCGCTCCCCTCCGTCGTCTTCTCGATCATCCTGCTGGTGCTCGGCTGGGTATCGTTTACGAAGCTCGCCGTGACGCGGCTGCCTTCCGCCGATATTCCCGTGATCTCGGTCGCCGTGTCGCAATTCGGCGCGGCGCCATCCGAGCTTGAAGCGCAGGTCACAAAGACCGTCGAGGACGGCGTCTCCGGCGTCGAGGGCGTCAGGCACATCTCCTCCTCGATCACCGACGGCCTGTCGGTGACCACCATCCAGTTCGCGCTGGAGACCAACACCGACCGTGCGCTGAACGACGTCAAGGACGCGGTGACGCGCGTGCGCGCCAATCTGCCCCAGAACGTCACCGAGCCGCTGATCCAGCGCGTCGACGTGATCGGCCTGCCGATCGTCACCTATGCTGCTATCTCGCCCGGCAAGACGCCGGAGCAGCTTTCCTATTTCGTGGACGACGTGGTCAAGCGCGCGCTCCAGGGCGTGCGCAACGTCGCCCAGGTCGAACGTATCGGCGGCGTCGAGCGCGAGATTCTCGTCTCGCTCGATCCCGACAGGCTGCAGGCGGCTGGGCTGACCGCCGTCAATGTCAGCCAGATCCTGCGCGGCACCAATGTCGACCTTGCCGGCGGCCGGGCCGAGATCGGCAAGAACGATCAGGCCATCCGCACGCTGGCCGGCGCCAAGACGCTGAACGAACTCGCCGGCACCATGATCCCGCTGTTCTCCGGCGGCGAGGTCCGGCTCGACGACCTCGGCACCGTCACCGACACCATCGCCGACCGCCGGACCTTCGCCCGCTTCAACGGCGAGCCGGTCGTGGCACTCGGCATCAAGCGCTCCAAGGGCGCTTCCGACGTGGTGGTCGCGGCGGCCGTGCAGAAACGCATCGACGCGCTGAAAGTGGCCTATCCGGACGTCGACCTGAAACTGATCGATACCTCGGTCGATTTCACCAAGGGCAACTACGAAGCCGCGATCTCCACCTTGTTCGAAGGCGCCGTGCTCGCCGTCATCATCGTGATGCTGTTCCTGCGCGATTTCCGCGCCACCATCATCGCGGCGGTCTCGCTGCCGCTGTCGATCTTCCCGGCCTTCTGGGTGATGGACATTCTCGGCTTCTCGCTCAACCTGGTGTCGTTCCTCGCCATCACGCTGTCGACAGGCATTCTGGTAGACGACGCCATCGTCGAGATCGAGAACATCGTGCGCCACATGCGCATGGGCAAATCGCCTTACCGCGCGGCGCTCGAGGCCGCCGACGAAATCGGCCTCGCCGTCATTGCGATCTCGCTGACCATCATCGCCATCTTCGCGCCGGCGAGCTTCATGTCGGGTATCGCCGGTCAGTTCTTCAAGCAGTTCGGCATCACAGTGTCGGTGCAGGTGTTTTTCTCGCTGCTGGCAGCCCGCTTCGTCACGCCGGTGCTGGCGGCCTACTTCATGAAAGACAGTCACCACGAAGACCCGCCGCCGGGCCGCATTCTGAACAGCTATCACAGGCTGGTGGCCTGGTCGGTGCATCACTATTTCATCACCATCCTGGTCGGCTTCGGCATCTTCGCCGCCTCGATCTGGAGCATCACGCTGCTGCCACAGGGCTTCCTGCCGGCGCAGGACACCGCGCGTTCGCTGCTGGCGCTTGAACTGCCGCCCGGCACGCAACTCGCCTACACCGAAAAGGTGACCGAAGAGATCGTCGGGCGGTTGCGCAAGCGGCCCGAAGTGAAGAACGTATTCGTCGACGGCGGCCGGGTCCCGCCTGGCATACAGGAGGTTCGACGCGCCGCGCTGATCATCAACTACACGCCGAAGAAGGAGCGCAAGATCACCCAGCGCGAGCTGGAGCTGTCGATCAGCAACGAGCTCGTCAACATTCCCGACATTCGCTTCTGGTTCCTCGACGAAAACGGCCTGCGTGCAATCTCGCTCGTCGTGACCGGCGTCGACAGCAACATCGTCAACAACGTCGCCAGCGAACTGGCGACGCAGATGAAGCGCATTCCGACCATCGCCAACGTGATCTCGGAGACCTCGCTGGACCGACCGGAACTGCGCATCCGGCCGCGCGCAGAGCTCGCGGCGCGACTCGGGGTTTCCACCGAGAGCCTGTCGCAGACCATCCGCGTCGCCACCATCGGCGACGTCGGGCCTGCGCTGGCGAAGTTCGATGCCGGCGACCGCCAGATCCCGATCCGGGTCCAGCTTGAGGATTCAGCCCGCGGCGATCTGTCGATGCTGCAGCAATTGCGCGTGCCGCTCGGCCAGCGCGGCGAGCGCGGCGGCGTGCCGCTATCGGTCGTCGCCGACATTCAACTCGACCAGGGCCCGACCAGCATCAACCGCTACGACCGCGAGCGGCAGGCGACCGTCGCCGCCGATCTCGTCGGCAACGCCGCGCTCGGCGATGCCACCAAGGCGATCTACGATCTGCCGGTCATGAAGAGCCTGCCCAAGGGCGTGAAGGTCAGCCCGTCGGGCGACGCCGAAAGTCTCAACGAGCTGTCGGAAGGCTTTGCCACCGCGATCACCGCCGGCCTGATGATGGTCTATGCAGTGCTGGTACTGCTGTTCGGCACCTTCCTGCAGCCGCTCACCATCCTGTTCTCGCTACCGCTTTCGATCGGCGGCGCGGTCGGCGCACTGCTGCTCACCGGCAAGCAGCTCACCACGCCGGTCTGGATCGGCATCCTGATGCTGATGGGCATCGTCACCAAGAACGCCATCATGCTGGTGGAGTTCGCGATCGAAGCCATCAAGGAGGGCAAGACGCGCGAGGATGCGATGATCGACGCCGGGTTGAAGCGCGCCCGGCCGATCGTGATGACCACCATCGCCATGGTCGCCGGCATGATGCCGAGCGCGCTCGCGGTCGGCGCCGGCGGCGAATTCCGCTCGCCGATGGCGCTCGCCGTGATCGGCGGCCTCATCTTCTCCACGGTGCTGTCGCTGGTGTTCGTGCCGGCGATGTTCATGCTGATGGACGACATCGGGTCGCTGTTCTGGCGCTTTGGCAAGCGGCTGATCGTCTCCCATGGCGAGGACGAGGAGCCGCCCTCCAGCCATCAGCAGTCGCCGCCTGCCAAGGACCCGCCGGCAGTGCCCCCGAGCGTGGCGCCTGCCGCCGAATAGGCCCTACTCGTTCCGTGCGACGGCTGTCAGCTTGTTCAGATTTTGCAGCAGGATGCGCCCGCGTTGCAGGTCCAGAATGCCGTCCTTGCGCCAGAGCTGGAGCTGGCGGTTGACGCTTTCGCGGGCGGCGCCGACGAAAATGCCGAGCTGTTCCTGGGAGATATGAACCTCGGAGCCGAAATCGGCCGCGAGCGCGCAGAGACGGCGCGCCAGGCGCACCGGCAAGGGCTGCGGCATGGACCATAGCTTCCTGCTCTGCCGGATGCGCTGGCAGAGCAGCATGATGATCTTGATGGCGACCTTGGGCTCCCGCTCGAGAAAGGCCAGGAAGTCCTCGCGGCGGAGCACGAACAGCTCCGTCGGCTCGCCGGCCGTGGCGTCTGCCGTGCGGTTCTGGCCATCGAGCACGGCGACCTCGCCAAACAGATCGCCGGGACCCATGAAGTTGAGGGTCAGCCTGCTACCATCCGACGCACCTGTCTCGATGCGAACCTGACCGCGCCGCACCCCGAACAGGGCATCGCCCGCGTCGCCTTTCTGGAACAGAACCTCGCCTGCCGCCATTTGCTGGGTGTGGCACAGGCCGGCGATCCGCTGCAGTTCGTCGGTACCGAGGTCCGCGAACATCGGATTCATCTTCAAAATGACCGCAAATTCGGCCTGTTTACTCATCGCAATACCTCTTCAAATCCGGCCCTTCGGAACGGAGCTGTCGCATGGTTCGGCCCCAACGAAGTGTGCCATAAGTCACATAACTTTGCAGTCCCCCCGGAATATTTTTGCCTTCTTTGAGCCCGCCGCCTGATCCGCGGTAAGCTTGCCCCTGCCTGTCTGGAACGTTGAAATGAGAGCACTGAAAATCGCCGGCGCCGTCATTGTTGCCGTGATCGCCGTGATCGCGGGGCTGCTGATTGTCGGCATTCCGTCCGGCTTCCTCACGTCCACGATCCAGGACCGGGTCGAGCGCGAGACCGGCTACAAGCTCGCGATCAACGGCTCGACCAGGATCGGTATCTGGCCCTCGCTCAACGTGACCATCAAGGACGTCACGCTGGAGGATCCGAAGGACCGCGAAATCACCAACCGCCTCACGGCCGACCGCATCGAGGCCGAGGTGACGCTTGCAAGCGTCTGGGCCGGCAAGCCGGAGATCACCGAGCTCGTGATCGTGCGCCCCGTCGTGAACCTGCCGCTGCAGCGCGAACGCACGCGAAGCATCCCGGCGAAGTCGACCGGTTCTGCCGCAGCGGCGGCTTTTTCGGTCGAGCACGTCGTCGTCACCGGCGGCACGGTGGTGTTCTCCAATCTGCGCGACCGTGTCGAAAGCAGAATCGAAGGCATCAACGCCGATGCCATCATGGGCTCCGACCGCAAGGTGCGGATCACGGCCAATGCCCGCAGCGGCGAGCACCCGTTGAAGTTCGACATCAAGGCGACCGCACCCGAGGCGCCGCTGGAACGGCAGAGCATTCCGACTGAATTCACCCTTGAGGCACCCGGCCTGCTGCCGGCTTCGGCCTCCGGCAAAGCCGAACTGCGGCTGAACGGCAAGGTCATTCAGATCAACGGCCTTTCCGGCACGCTGGGCGACGGCGCCTTCAACGGCTGGGCCTCCGTCGACATCGCGAGCAAGCCGCTGGTCAAGCTCGACCTCGACTTCCACCGGCTCAATATCGCGATGACAAAGAGCGCGCCGGGTTCGGCCAAGGCGCCGTGGAGCAATGCCACCATCGACGTCAACGGACTGAACTACGTCGATCTTCAGGCGCGCATTTCTGCAGCCCAGCTCAATCTCGGCGACACGCAGTTTTCTCCGGCGGCCCTCGAAGCGAACCTCGCCAGCGGCGTCCTCAAGTTGCGCGTCGCCAATCTCGGCACCTATGGCGGCCAGACCAGCGGCGACCTCACCGTTGACGCGTCGGCGGCCGCGCCGAGCTATGCGCTGCAGGCCGACCTCGTCGGCGTGCGGGCGTTGCCGCTGCTGCAGGGTACGGCCGATTTCGACAAGATCGACGGCAAGATGCAGGCGAAGATCGCCGTGCGCTCCACCGGCAACAGCCAGCGCGCGATCATGGGCAATTTGAGCGGCACGGTGTTCGCCCTGTTCCAGGACGGGCAGATCCGCGGCCTCAACGTCGCGCAGATGATCCGCTCGCTCACTGCCAGCACGCTCTCCGGCTGGCAGGAGAACAGCCAGCAGGCGACCGACCTCTCTCAGCTCTCCGCCTCCTTCAAGATCGACAAGGGCCAGGCCACTACCTACGACCTCAACCTCATCGGTCCGCTGGTCAAGGTGACCGGCGTCGGCACCGTCGACCTCGGCACCAAGCAGATGGGCTTCCGCGTCGAGCCCAAGCTGGTGATGACCACCGAAGGCCAGGGCCGCACTACCGATCCGGTCGGCTTCGGCATTCCCGTGATCATTGACGGGCCGTGGTCGGAGCCGCGCATCTATCCGGAAATGAGCGGCATCCTGGAAAATCCGGAACAGGCCTATGCCAAGCTGCGCGAGATGGGCCAGGGCCTGTTCGGCAAGGACGGCGCCGGGCTTGGCGCGGCGATCGGCGGGCTGCTCAGCGGCATCCAGCAGGGCGGCACGGCCCAGCCCGGCCAGCAGCAGCAAGGCGCGGGCACCGGCGGCCAGTCCAACGCGCTCGGCGGCGATCTCGGCGCCACCATCGGCAACCTGATTCAGCAGGGCCTTGGCGGGCTCGCCCAGCCTGGACAGCCGTCGCAGACCGCACCGCAGGCGCAGACCGGCGGGCGTTCGCAAGGCCGCAATATTCCGGTGCCCGGCAGCAATCCGGCTCCCTCGCCGCAGGCGCAGACGGCCTCTCCGCCGCCGGCCGCCGCGAGCGAACCGGCGCCGGGACAGCAGGAGAGCCAGCCGATGAACGACGTGCTGCGGCAGCTCTTCAACCGCTGAACCCCCGGAAGTCCGGCATAATTGCCCACAATCCGGGCTAACCATGCCCGGCAATACCCGGCCTGTTCCCGCGATCTGTGCTAAAATTCGGTTGGTGCCGGAGGCTAAAGGCTTCCGGCGGCCGTCGCGAGTTTGGCAGCCGATGCGAGCGCCCGGAAGCGGCGCCCGAGGGATTCGATGAACGCGGTCAAAGACAACAGGGGATTCCTGCGCGGCGGCCTGTTCGCCAAGTACGTGATCGCGCTGGTCGGCCTCGTCGTGTTTGTGCTCGCCGTCAACGGCGTGATGGAAACCTGGATCAGCTACCGGGCGACCCGCACCTCGCTGATCGACGCCATGGCCGAGAAGGCCGAAGCGACTTCGCGGCGCATCGAGCAGGCGATGAACGATCTGGAACGGCAGACGAGCTGGGTCACCCGTGCCAGTGCCGATTCCGTCGAGAAGCACCGCGCCGATTATGTCCAGCTCCTGAGCCAGGTGCCGGCGGTCAGCCGGGTCTCCTTCATCTCGGCTGAGGGACGCGAGGAGCTGCGGCTGTCGCGCGGCGGCGGCGTTTCCTACGGCAGCACGGTCGACTTCTCCCGCGATGCCCGCTTTGCCGAGGCGTTGGCGCGCGGGTCGGTCAGCTTTTCGCAGGCCTATTTCCGCGACGGACGCCCCTTCATCTCGCTGACCATGGCGCATACCGGTTACAGCCGCGCCGGCGTCGGCGTCACCGTCGCCGAGATCGATCTGCGCTTCCTCTCCGAATATCTCAGCGACGCCCAGGTCGGCCGCAACTCGATTGCCTTTGTTGTCGACGCACAAGGCATGGTGCTCGCCAGCTCCAGCAAGGGTCCCGAGATCGACAAGGATCTCTCCGCGCTGCCGCAGGTGAAGTCCGCGCTCGCCGGCGGACGCGACAGCGCCGGCAAGGACTCGAATGGGCACGACGTGCTGACCGCCTCCAGCACGGTGCCGAAATTCAGGTGGAACGTGTTCTTCGAGCAGCCCTCGGCGCAGGCGCTGACGCCGATCCGCGACCAGCTCGTGCGTATCGCGCTGCTGATCGGGCTCGGCCTGGTCGTCGCCATGATCGCCGGCACCGTGCTGGCGCGGCGCATGCTGGTCCCGATCGACGCACTGTCCTCCGGCGCACAACTGCTCGGCGAAGGCAAGTTCGGCCACCGCATCGAGGTGAAG
Source organism: Bradyrhizobium sp. (assembly GCA_026125985.1). Classification (GTDB taxonomy): domain Bacteria; phylum Pseudomonadota; class Alphaproteobacteria; order Rhizobiales; family Xanthobacteraceae; genus Bradyrhizobium. The sequence continues at coordinate 2,380 of JAHCKB010000151.1, read as the reverse complement.
ACGGCCGACGAGCTGGAGCAACTGGCCGGCCAGTTCAACAGCATGGCCTCCCAGTTGCAGGAGACCTACGCCGACCTCGAATCCAAGGTAGAGGAGCGCACCCGCGACCTCGCGCAGTCCATCAACGAGCTGAAGGTGCTGGAAGAGGTCGGGCGCGCCGTGGCCTCCTCGCTCGATCTCAACGCCGTGCTGCCGACGGTGGCGGCACGGGCGCTCGAGATCACCAATGCCGATGCGGTGCTGATCTACACTTATGATGCGGGCAGCGACCGTTTCAACCTGACGGAGGCGATCGGGATCGACCGCAATGCCGAGGGAGGCCACCGCGCCATCGACCGCGCCGGCACGGCGCTGGGCGAGGCCGCGAATGCCGGCGAACCCGTCGCGATCCCGAACCTGCACGAGGCCGGCGACATTCCGCTGCGCGACGTGGCGACCGAGGCCGGCTTCCACTCGGTGCTGATCGTGCCGCTGGGCGACCAGACCGGCGTGCTCGGCTCGCTGGTGGTGCTGCGGCGGAACGCCGGCGACTTCCCGCAGAACCTGATCGGCCTGATGAAGACCTTCGCGCACCAGGCCGTGCTCGCCATGCGCAATGCGCGGCTGTTCACCGAGGTCAACCAGAAGAGCCACGAACTCGAGGTCGCCCATTCCACGGTGCAGCAGCAGGCCGCCAAGCTGCAGGAGCAGACCGACCAGCTCAGGGACTGGAACAAGTCGCTGGAGGACCGTGTCGAGACGCAACTCGGCGAGATCGAGCGCATCCGCAGGCTGGAGCGCTTCCTGGCGCCGCAGGTGGCGCAGCTGATCGCTTCCTCCGACGGCCATGAGGGCCTGCTCGACAGCCACCGCCGCGAGGTCACCGTGGTGTTCTGCGATCTCCGCGGCTTCACGGCGTTTACCGAGCAGACCGAGCCGGAAGAGGCGATGAACGTGCTGCGCGAGTATCACGCCGCGCTGGGCGAGCTGATCTTCCGCTACGAGGGCACGCTCGACCGCTATGCCGGCGACGGCGTGATGATCCTGTTCAACGCGCCGATCCAGTTCGAGGACCACGTCAAGCGCGCGGTGAAGATGAGCGTGGAGATGCGCGACGCCATCGGCGCGCTGACGCAGCGCTGGCGCAACCGCGGCCACAATCTCGGCTTCGGCATCGGCATCGCGCTCGGCTATGCCACGCTCGGCCAGATCGGCTTCGAGCATCGGCTGGAATATGCCGCCATCGGCAGCGTCACCAACCTCGCGTCGCGCCTGTGCGATGAGGCCGAGGCCGGCCAGATCGTGGTCAGCCGCCGCGTCTACGGCATGGTCGAGCAATGGGTCGAGGGCCGGCCGATCGACGACCTCAACCTCAAGGGCTTCAATCATCCGGTGCTGGCGGCCGAGATCCTGGGCTGGCGCGAGGAGGTCGACAACGTGGTGGACGCCTCGGCCGCGACCGCCAAGCGGCGGAAGATTTAGGCTCCGCCTCGAACCGAACCCGCCGTCGCTGCGTCCAAGGGGACAACCCGAAGCGATGCAGCCAGTTTACACCGCCGGAGTGCCCCATGCGTATGCGCGCCGCCCCGATCACGCTTGCCGCGGCCCTTGCGGCCCTCGCCTCCGTTTCAGCGGCCCAGGCCGGCATGAACAATATCAATGTGAACCCGGCGCTGGCGCCGCACCCCATCCCGACGATCCCCAATGCCACGACGCGATCGCTGACCATCGATTCGCAGCTCCGGCTGAACTGCCACACCATCCGCGAACGCAACAGGCAAGGCGTGTGGGTGCCCAGGACCCGCTGCAATTAGCCACGCGCGGCGGCGCCTCACTTCATGTTCGCGATCGCATGCAGTGCGGCGATGTAGCCGAACGGGCCGAGGCCGGCGATGACGCCTGTCGCCACGAACGAAATCTTGGAGTGCCGGTGATATTCGTCGCGGGCGTGGATGTTGGAGATATGCACCTCCAGCGTCGGTCCCTCGAAAATCTTGATCGCGTCCATGATGCCGACCGAAGTGAAGGAGAGCGAGGCGGGATTGATCACGAGCGCATCGGCCTTTTCCCGCGCCGACTGGATCAGGTCGATCAGCTCGCCCTCATGGTTCGACTGGTGGAAGTCGATCGCAAGCCCCAGCTCCCTGCCCTTGGCTTCGCAGCTCGCCTTGATCTGGTCGAGCGTGGTGGTGCCGTAGATATGCGGTTCGCGGATACCGAGCATGTTGAGGTTGGGGCCGTTCAGGATCATCACGCGCTTCATCGATTGTTTCCTCGCCTGGAATGTGCGGCGCGACTGTAGCATCTCACATCGTCATTGCGAGCGGAGCGAAGCAATCCAGGTATCCGCTTGCTGCTTGATGGATCGCGTCGTCGCTTTCGCTCCTCGCGATTGCGCGGA
>JAHCKB010000150.1 GCA_026125985.1 Bradyrhizobium sp. | reverse complement strand
GCGTCAATCCCGGCAACACGTCGTTCCCCGGCGTTGCGAGCGCGGAAGGCAACGTCCTCGCCAATGACTACGACGTCGATACCGGCGACACCAAGACGGTACAGAGCGTCAGCAACGGCACGACCAGCAACCCGGTCGCGGGGTTGGCGGGAACGCAGATCGCTGGCACCTACGGCACCCTGACCATCTTCGCCGACGGCAGCTGGACCTATGCGCTCGACAACGACAACCCGGCGACCCAGGCGCTGACGCAGGGCGAAAGCGTCGCCGACGAATTCACCTACACCATGCACGACGAGCTCGGCTCGACGGCGTCGGCGACGCTGTCGATCGCCATCACCGGCACAAACGACTCGCCGACGGTGGCGGCGGCGCTGACCGATGCCGCCGACGAAGGCGGTGCCGTCTTCACACAGGATTTGCTGGAAGGCGCGTCCGACATCGACGAGGGCGAAACTTCGACGCTCGCCGTTGCCGGCGTAACCTATTCGGTCAACGGCGGCCTTGCCTCGCCGACGCCGCCGGCCGGCATTTCGGTCAGCGGCAGCACGCTCACCGTCGATCCCGGCGATCCCGCATTCGACCATCTGGCGGTAGGCGATACGATGACCATCGTGGTCGCCTACGACGTCACCGACGGGCACGGCGCCACCGTGCAGCAGACCGAGACGGTCACCATCACCGGCACCAACGACATTCCGACGGTGGCGGCCGCGCTGACCGATGCCGCGGACGAGGGCGCCGCGTCCTTCACACAGGACCTGCTGGAGGGGGCCTCCGACCTCGACGACGGCGAGACCGAGACGCTGGCGGTGACGAACGTGGCCTATTCGGTCAATGGCGGGACGGCGTCGCCGACCGCGCCGGCCGGGATATTGCTCACGGGCAGCACCTTGACCGTCGATCCGACCAATCCGGCCTTCAACCATCTGGCGGCCGGCGTCACCATGGTCATCGCGGTTTCCTACGAAGTGGTCGACGCGCAGGGCGCGACGGTGCCGCAGACCGAAACGATCACCATCACCGGCACCAACGACACTCCGACGGTGGCGGCGGCGCTGACGGATTCCGCCGACGAAGGCGATGCGTCCTTCACGCAGAACCTGCTGGAAGGAGCCTCCGACCTCGACGACGGCGAGACCGCGACGCTTTCGGTGGTGAACGTGACCTATGCAGTCAATGGCGGGTCGGCGTCGCCGACCGCGCCGGCCGGGGTTTCGCTCACCGGAAGTACGTTGACCGTCGATCCGAGCAATCCGGCCTTCAACCATCTGGCGGCCGGCGTCACCATGGTTATCGCGGTTTCCTACGAAGTGGTTGATGCGCAGGGCGCGACGGTTGCGCAGACCGAAACCATCACTATCACCGGCACCAACGACGCGCCGGCAATCACCTCGAACGGCGGCGGGACGACGGCGTCGGTGTCCGTCGCTGAAAATACCACGGCCGTTACCACGGTTCAGGCCACCGACGTCGACAGCGCGACAGTCACGTACTCGCTCGTCACGGGCGCCGGTTCACCCGACCATGCCAAATTCGCCATTGACGCCAACACCGGCGCGCTGAGCTTCATCGCGGCGCCGGACTACGAGAACCCGACAGATTCGGATCACAACAACAGTTATGTCATCCAAGTCCAGGCATCCGATGGCGCAGGTGGGGTCGATATTCAGACGATCACGGTCAACTTAACCGACGCCGTCGAGGGGCCAGTCTTCATTGTCACCTCGGCATTGGACGATGGTGGTTCCGGGACGCTGCGTGCTGCTATCAATTTTGCCAATGCGAATCCCGGCACGACCATCATTTTTGCCAACAATATTGCGAACCAGACGATCACGCTGACCAGCGAGCTGCCCCTCATCGAGGGCAATGGCACGGTGATCGACGGCGGCAGCAACAACATCACGATCAGCGGCAACGACCAGTTCCGTATCTTCTTCGTCGGCGACGATACGTCGCCGGTCACTGCGATGATCGAGAACCTGACCCTGGTTCATGGCCTCGCCAAGGGCGGCGACGGCGCGGGCGGCGGCGGTGGCGGCGCCGGTTTCGGTGGCGCTATCTTCGTCAGCACTAACGCGTCGCTCACCATCAGCAACCTGGATGTGCATTCCAACCAGGCCGTTGGCGGTGCTGGCTCGGGCCTCGGAGGAATGAGCAACGGCGCTGATACCTTCGGTAGCGGCGGAATTGCTGGCGGCGCTGGCGGTTTCGGTGGCGGCGGAGGTGCGCTCGGCGGTGCTGGCGGGTTTGGGGGCGGCAACGGGAGCGGCAATGCGGTTTCCCCGACAGGTGCGCCGAATACCAGCAGCAGCGCCTGGACACAGGTCGCCTACATGGCGCCTGACGGAAACCAGTTCAACGGCAACGGCAACCTGCAGCCAACCTACAGCTATGGGACGGCGGGTTCGAGCAGCGATTGGGAAACGACGTTCACGACCTACGAGGGTCAGCAAATCCTTTTCATCACCGGTGACGGCCAGTACTGGGGCATCGCCGACTACCAGTCGCTACGGGCGATCATCGACAATAACACCTCCAGTTTTAGCCCGAACATCACGTTCAGTGCGGGTCTCAATGGCGTAGCGACGACGACCCAGGGCAATGTCCTCTCGCGCAGCTCGGCGGCCGAGGATCCCTGGATCGTTTTGAATGGTACCCATGGGGATGGCGTCAGCGCCGGCTTGGTGCTGTGGGGCGAAAATGCGTATCCGGCCGGCGGTGGTTACACAGCGCTCGCTTCCAACCACGGCGGCGTGAATGTTTACGTCACCGTGCAGCCGTCGACGGCGCCGGTTGGCGGCGGCGGTGCCGGCATGGGTGGCGGTATCTTCGTCCAGGGCGGCGGCCACCTGAACATTGCCGGCAGCCTCAGCGTCAATGGCAACGGCGTCACCGGGGGTAGCGGCGGTAATGCCGGCAGCGCATTCGGCTCCGGCCTGTTCCTGGAGGGTGCGTCCGGCACCATCACGTTTACGCCGGGCGCCGGCCAGACCGCAACGATCGCCGATGCTATCGGCGATCAATCGGGCTCCGGGGGCACCGGCGGCGATGCGGGTGTATACGAGCTCGTTCTCGACGGTGCCGGCAAGCTCGTCCTGTCCGGCATCAACACCTATACCGGCGCGACCACGATCGTGGAGGGCACGCTCCAGGTCGATGGCTCGATTGCGAATAGCGCCGTCACCGTCCAGGGCGGCGGCACGCTCGGCGGCAACGGCACCACCGGCGCGGTCACGGTGGAGAGCGGCGCGACGCTGGCGCCGGGCGCCAGTGCCGGTCTGCTCAATACCGGCAATCTCTCCTTTAATGCCGGCGCAACCTTTGCAGTCGAGCTCGGTGGCGCAGGCGCGGGTATCGGCGGCTACGATAAGGTCCAGGTCGCCGGCACCGTCACCCTCAATGGCGCGACGCTTACGACGTCGCTGATCAACTCGTTCGCGCCCACGAGCGGCACCTTCACGATCATCGACAACGACGGCACCTCCGACGCCGTCATCGGTACTTTCGCGGGGCTGGCCGAGGGCGCCGTGTTCGCGCTGGGCGGACAGAACTACCAGATCAGCTATGTCGGCGGCGACGGTAACGACGTCACGCTCGTGGTAACCGGCACCACCGTCAATGCCGGACCCGTGATCATGACGGATGCGTTCACCGTCTGGGATGACATCGATGGCACGACGACAGTCTCCGGCCTCTACATTGCCGACACCGATGCCACGGCTCCTACCGACGACAACATCATAATGACCGCGGAAGCTGATTCTCCTTTGCCAGATGGCGGCGTCACTCCGGAGGAGGAGAGAGGCTCGCTCGCCTATATCAATAATTCGGTCCTCGCGGAGGGGATCACCTACGATCCCGGTTCCGATCCACCAGACACAGACATGGTGACTCTCTATGTCGTGGACGGCTATGGCCACAGCGACACAGTCAATTTCATCTTCAATCAGGATGGCGAGGGGCCGACAGTTGCCCTGACCGGTACGGACGAAAAGGACGTCATTTTCGCGACCGGCTACGATGATACGCTTACGGGTGGCGCCAAGGCGGACCAGTTCGTGTTCACTCCGGAAGACGCCGCGGGATCAGACATCATCACGGACTTCGCCCTCGGCGAGGACCGTATCGATCTGCGAGCGTTCACCGAACTCGACACCTCCAACATCGAGGCATGGCTGGCCGCGCCTGGAAATGTCGTCCAGCAAGGCGCCGACACCGTGATCACGCTCGATGAGGACAACACCGTCACGCTGACCAACGTCTCGGCCGCCAGTCTGAGCGCCAGCAACTTTATCGTTTCGCAATACTACTTCGGTCTCTAGCGCCGGACATTTTCTCACTTTCCCGCTTGCCGGATGCGGCGGGGTGAGCGAACAATCGAAATCATGAAACGGCTGAGAGCCCTGCGGCGTTGGTTCAAGCGGAAGTTCGGGTATGCCCGGCTGGTCTGCCTGATGCTGCTGTTCGGTTTCGCCGTGCTGCGGGTCTGGGATCCGCACCCGATCCAGGAGATGCGGGTCCGCACCTGGGACAATTTCCAGCTCCTGCAGCCCCGGGTGAAGACCATGCGCCCGGTCGTCATCGTCGACATCGACGAGAGGAGCCTGGCCGATCCCCGGCTCGGGCAGTGGCCCTGGCCGCGCACGCGGATTGCCGACATCATCACCAATCTGACGAAACTCGGTGCGGTGGTGATCGCCTTCGACGCCATCTTCTCCGAGCCCGACCGGCTCAATCCCGACATCGCCGCCGACACCTTCCGCGGCCTCGACGAGGCGACGCGTGAGAAGCTGCGGTCGCTGCCGAGCAACGATCAGATCTTCGCCGACGCAATTCGCCGCTCGCGCGTCGTGCTCGGCGAATCCGGCGGCCCCAAGACACATGCGCTGGACGTCAACCTTCCGGTGACGGGGCTTGCGATGCTCGGCGAGGAGCCGCAGCCTTTCCTGTATCAATATCCCGGACTGCTCCGGAACGTCGACGTGCTGGAACAGGCCGCAGCCGGGCGCGGGCTGTTCACTATCCGGCCCGAGCGGGACGGCATCGTCCGCCGCGTGCCGATGGTGATGGTGGCGCAGGGCGTCACCATGCCGTCGCTCACCTTCGAGATGCTGCGGGTAGCCTCCGGCTCCAGCACCATCCTGATCAAGGCCGACAAGGCGGGCGTCCAGAGTGTCGGTGTTCGCGGCTTCACCATCCCGACCGACGCCAACGGCCAGCTCTGGGTGCATTACGCGCGGCGGGACCCCTCGATCTATGTCCCGGCCGTCGACGTGCTCGACAACCGCGTGCCGCAGGACAGGATCGCCGGCAAGCTGGTGCTGGTCGGCACTTCCGCGATCGGCCTCAACGACATCAAGACCACGCCGGTATCGCCGGCGATGCCCGGGGTCGAGATCCACGCCCAGGTGCTGGAAAGCGCGCTTTCAGGCGCCGTGGTCTGGCAGCCGAATTTCGGCATCGCGCTCGAATTCTTCGGCGCGCTCGTGATGGGGCTTCTCGTCATCGCCTTTGCGCCGAATTTCGGTCCGATCACGCTGGTCGGCGTGGGCACGCTGTTCGCGACCGCCCTGATCGGGATGTCCTGGTTCTTCTACAGCCAGTACAAGCTTTTGATCGATTTCACCTATCCCCTGATATCGACGACGGCGATCTATCTCACGCTGATTTTCGCAAGCTTCGTGCGCGAGCAGTCGCAGCGCCGCCAGATCCGTTCCGCCTTCGGCCAGTATCTGTCGCCGGCGCTGATCGAGCAGCTCGCACAATCGCCCGAGAAACTCGTGCTCGGCGGCGAGGAGCGCGAGATGACCATCATGTTCTCCGACATGCGCGGCTTCACCTCGATCTCCGAGACCTACAAAAGCGACCCGCAAGGTCTCACTGCACTGATGAACCGGTTCCTCACGCCGCTCACTAACGCGATTCTCGACCGCAAGGGCACCATCGACAAGTATATGGGCGACGCCATCATGGCGTTCTGGAACGCGCCGCTCGACGACAGGGAGCATCAGATCAACGCCTGTGAGGCGGCGCTGGACATGCTGGAGCGCTGCGACGACCTCAACAGGGCGCGGGAGGAGGAGGCGAAGCAGGGCGGTTCCACCTACATTCCCCTCAATATCGGCGTCGGCCTCAACACGGGAACCTGCGTGGTAGGCAACATGGGTTCCGACGTACGCTTCGACTATTCCGTGTTCGGCGACAGCGTCAATCTCGCCTCGCGCCTCGAAGGACAGAGCAAGGAATACGGTTTCCCGATCATCGTCGGCTCGAAGACGGCCATGGCTGTGAAGTATAGATTTGCCATTCTCGAGCTCGACTTCATCATGGTGAAGGGCAAGAAAGAGCCGGAGGTGATCTACGCCATTGCCGGTCGCGAGGACGTCGCGCAATCCGGCCGCTTCCAGCGCCTGCGCAATCTCACCCTCGAGATGCTCGCCTGCTACCGCAATCGCGACTGGGACGGCGCGCTCGCCGCCATCGAGCGCGGCCGCAAGAGCGACGAGGGGGATGCGCTTTCCTCGCTCTACCGGCTCTACGAGACCCGCATCCGCAGCTACAAGGAAGCGCCTCCGCCGGCGGACTGGAACGGGGCGTATGCGCTGCTGACGAAATAGGACGAGGACGCGGCATGACGAGACCTACGGCGAAAGAGATCAAGGCGATGAGCGACGTGGCAGGCGTGCCCGTCGACAACGAGGTGGCGGCGCGCATCGCCAATTCGATCGGGCCTGCCTTCGAAGGGTTTGCGCCGGTGTCCGGCACGCTGCCCTTCGATCTCGAGCCTGCGACGTTCCTGCTGGTGCATACGCCCAGGGTGACCAAATGAGCGACGATCCGGCCTTGATGTCGCTGACGGCGGTTGCGAGGGCGATCGCCGGAAAGAAAGTCTCTTCACGCGAGGTGACGCAATCCTGTCTCGACCGCATCGCGAAGTGGAATCCGAAGCTCAACGCCTTCATGGCGATCGAGGCTGACGACGCGCTGAAGGCGGCTGACGCTGCGGACGCCGCGTTGGCAAAAGGCGACGTCAAGGGCGCGTTGCATGGCGTGCCGCTGGCGCACAAGGACATGTATTACGATGCGGGCAAGGTCGTCACCTGCGGCTCGAAGATACGCAAGGATTTCGTGGCGTCGACGACCGCAACCGCGCTGCAGCGGTTGAAGGATGCAGGCACGGTGCGGCTCGGCTCGTTGCAGATGGTTGAGTTCGCCTTCGGGCCGACCGGGCACAATCCACACTATGGCGCGGTCCGCAATCCCTGGAACACCGATCACATCACCGGCGGCTCGTCATCGGGCTCGGGCTCGGCGGTTGCGGCGCGCCTGACCTTTGCGGCACTCGGATCGGACACCGGCGGTTCGATCCGCATGCCCGCTCATTTCTGCGGCGTCACCGGATTGAAGACCTCGGTCGGCCGGGTCAGTCGCGCCGGCGCGATGCCGCTGTCCTGGTCGCTCGACACCGTCGGCCCGCTGGCGCGGACGGCCGAAGATTGCGCGCTGCTGACGGGGATCATGGCCGGCGCCGATCCCGAGGATCCGACCGCGTCCGCTTTGCCGGTGCCGGATTACATGGCGGCGACGCAGCAGCCGATCAAGGGATTGAGGATCGGCGTGCCGAGTGCCTTCTATGTCGACGATCTCGATGCCGAGGTCGCGCGCATTCTCGACGAGACGCTCGCGACGCTGAGAAAGGAAGGCGCAGAGATCGTCAAGGTGGAACTGCCGGATCAGCGCCAGCTTTCCGCGGCCTGCCAGATCGTGCTGGCGACCGAAGCCGCCAGCCTGCACAAGCGCTGGATGATCGAGCGGCCGCAGGACTACGGCGCGCAGGTGCTGATGCGATTGCAGAACGGACTCGCGATTCCTGCCGTCTCCTATCTCGAGGCGATGCGCTGGCGCGGTCCGGCGCTGGCGGCCTATCTCGCGGCCGTCGAGGGAACGGATGCGATGATTGCGCCGGTCGCGCCGATGCCGGCGGCGACCATTGCGGAAAGCGACGTCGGCAACAGCCTGGAGGCGGAGGCGGTGATTCAACGCATCACCCGCTTTACCCGCCCGATCAACTATCTCGGTCTGCCGTCGCTTTCGATTCCGTCGGGCTTCACCCGATCCGGCCTGCCGGTCGGCATGCAGATCGTCGGCCGTTCGTTCGATGAAGCCATGTTGCTCAGGATCGGCGCCGCATTCCAGCGGGCGACCGACTATCACGCAAGGGTGCCGAATCTTCCTTGACAGGCTGGCCGCCGCTTCCCGGATCGGCCCAGCGCTCGATCTGCGAGGATGCGATGACCTGCTTGGGCTGGTGGGGATTGAGCGTGCCGGCGCTTGCAGCCCAGCCTTTCGCCAGGATCTGCATGGCGAACAGCTTCGCGTCGATCTCGGACTTGAAGGTGCGCGTCGAGCGCGCCATGTCTCCGCTGAGATCGCTGTTCCTGTCCGGGCTGAACGCGACGTACCAGATATCGGGTTTCGTCATGCGGCCATAACGCCTGTAACGCGCGAAAGTTTCACCCGCGGAACAGGATCCGGAACTTGGCTTGGCGAAGATCGTCCCGTCGCTCGGCGCGATCTGGCAGGCGGTCATGAGACTCTCATGACGCCAAACGATCAGCGCGCACGTCCGCGTTTGGACCTGCAGTCCTTGCCGGCTCGCCATTTTGAGCGGCAATCTCGATAAATCGATCGTAGCGTTCCTGCACATCCTTCATGTCGCTTGGAGATCCGATCGTCCGATTGGCATCCTCCAGGATCAGGGCCGCGTGACGACCGAGTCCGGCCAGCCTTCTCCGGTCGTGCTCGACGCTCGCGACCAGAGCGAGAATTTCCAGATGGCGGATCAGGACAGCGGGCTGGCCGGCCGCGCTCTGCCGGATCATGTGGAACATGGAGTCGAGCAGCTTGTCGTATTGAACGAACGGAACGACGAGAACAGGTTGGCCGTTCTCGTCGAGATGGACGCCGGTCCGAAGATGCCGCGGCACGATCTTGCAGAGCGCTGCCCCAAGACAGTTCAGCACACCAATCGCCGTATGCGGATCGTTCACGCCGGGCGACAAAGCCCGCACCGCCACGTCGACAAGCTGGCGGACCGCAAAACGAAGGTCGGACGAACTAGCCCGATTTGATCCCAGCGCGGTGGCGTTGTGGACAGCCGTTTCGGCTTCCTTTGTCTCGGGCATGACGAGCGCCATCGGCGCGCCGGGAATGATATAGTCGCCTGGCCGGACCAGCAGCCGGACCGCTGCCTTTTGCTCGCTGGCCCATGCGGCGAGCCCATGCTCGTCGATCTCCCGCAAGTAGCCCTGACGTTGATCCGAAATGGGTACGGCATTCGACCAGAAGTTCTCGGCGGGAGGTTCCGGCTGAGGTTCGTCCGAGGTCAGGCGTTCAATCGCCTCGTGGAGGTCCGCGCTGACGAGATCGATGACGGTATCGACGTTGATCCTGCGGGCCATGTGATCGACGAAGTAGACCAGCATCGCGACGCAAACAAATGCGAGTCCTATGCCGACGGCCAGTGTGAGATGCGGTACAAAGCCGCCCTCGCTCTCCGTTCGAACGCTTCGTAGCGCAACAAGCGCGTAGCAGAAGGTGCCGACCAGCGTTCCCAAGGTTACCTGATTGCCGCGATCTCGTGTGAAATTTCGCAGCAGCCTTGGTCCCATTTGACCCGCGGCCACGGAGAGCGCGGCGATCGTTATCGAGAACGCGGTGCCGGCGACACCAATGGTGGAAGCTGCAATTGCGCCAAGCAACGTGCGTGCCCCCACCGCGCCACCGTCATACAACCAGTCCTCCAGCAGCCATTGCGGCGCAACGGAGGCCCGGTCGAGCTTTACCAGAGCGAGTGCCGCGATCGCGCCTGCTGCGGAAAGCAGTGCCGGTATCAACCAGAATGCTTCTTCCAGATCGGCGAGGAATTTTCGTATGCGTGCGGGCATGATTTCGATGCCGGAGGGCGGGCGGAATCCATCATCTCTGGTCAGGACCAGGGTTGGGCGTTGGACGGGGCGGTGGTTGCGTGGGGTCTCGCTCGCCCGGCTTGCGCGGCTTTTGGCCCTCGTTGTGGTCCTGCATGGCTTGCTCCTTCAGTGGCCATCGCGGATGCGACGCGCTGGAGCATCCCTGCGCTCAATCGGCGCTGGCGCTCGTTGCCGCCTCGGATAACACCGCAGGTGCGCCAGGGTTCCTTCGGGCATCCCCAGCGCGATCTTCTGAACGTGCAAGCCCCCGCCGGCCTAGCTCGCGGTTCCCACGGCTTCGATGATCCATCTTCGCGCCACGGCGATGCGGCGGTCGCGCGCCTGTTCGCTGCGCGTCACAAGATAGATCGTTTCGCCGCGCGCTGGCGTGAAGTCGAACGGCGCAACCAGCTTCTTGCCGAAGCCCGCTCGCGAGCGGATTAGCGGCGCCATTGCAAGCGCAACGCCAAGTCCCTGTTCGGCGGCTTCCAGCATGGCCGGCACACTGTCGAGCCAGAGGTGCCCGCGCGGGACGAGTTGCGGCAGGCCGGCTTCCCTGAGCCAGGCCGGCCATGCCCGCGGCTGCGTCGTCAGATGGATGAGCACCTGACCCGCGAGGTCTGCGGGGTGACGCAGTCCGGACCGCGCGACGGCCGGGGCGCACACCGCCATTCCCTTCACCTCGACCAGCGGTTCGAATTTCAGGCCCGCGGAATGCTCACGGCCATAACGGATCGCGACGTCGACGCGCGAGGCGTTGAAGTCGGCATATTGATGCGTCGCCTCGATGCGCAGGGTCAGCGCCGGGTTGCGTCGCCTGAATTCGGGCAGCGCGGGCAACAGCACCGCGCTGGTGAAGAAGGGCAGCGAACTGATCCACAATTCGCCGCTGCCGTCCCTGCGCTGCCGCGTCATGTCGCGCGAGGCTTCCTCAAGGGTGGCAAGCGCCGCCGATACCTTGGCCAGATAGCGCTCGCCCTCTGCGGTCAGGCGCACCGCGCGCGTGCCGCGGATAAACAGCTTGACGCCGAATTGCTGCTCCAGCCCGCGGATCTGGTGGCTGATGGCCGATGGGCTGAGCGACAGATCGCGCGCGGCGCGGCGGAAGCTCAATTGCGTGGCGGCGCGTTCGAAGGCGAGCAGCGCCGCAAGCGGCGGAATGGTCCGCAGCGGCGAGTCCGATAGGTGAATT
>JAHCKB010000015.1 GCA_026125985.1 Bradyrhizobium sp. | reverse complement strand
AAGCCGTGCGCGCGGTGATCGCCGCCGGTGCCATTATCGCAGCCCACAATCGCAGCGTCCAGCGCAACCGAGTTGCCCCCGAAGTCGCCCAGCCCGAGGTAAGTGTCTCGCTCGGCATCATGGAGCACAATGGATGAGGGTACGCATCAAGGCCCTCCCTTGACCTCGCGATATTATAGTCGGTCAACCCCATCGGGCTTCCGAGTCAGACCCGGTTCGATTCCGGTCCGAGCCATTGTGGATACCGGAACGGCATGGGGCGCGCCTGCCGCTTGGGAGCCTGCTGACTTATTTTAGCCAGCTAATACCGCCCGTCAGCTTGTTGGCACTTCTGTTTACGTGTTTCGGCAATTCCCGGACACCGATTTCGGTAATTCGCGGACAGTGATTTCAGTAATTGCGGGACAAGGATTCCGCTAAATCGCGGACAGTTATGGAGCTGGTTTTTCGGGAGCGCCTTTCAGGCAAACCCCCGTCGCGTCTTCATCTCCGGCCAGAAGCGCGACGTCTTTGGTGTCATCAAGCGCGAGCTGCCCCGTCGCTCCGCCATCGAGCTCATCATCGGTCACATGAAGGCCGAAGGCCATCTCGGCCGCAGCTTCCTCAAAGACCGCGCCGGCGACGCCGCCAACGTCGTCCTCTCAGCCGTGGGCCTCCGCCGCATCCTCGCCTGGCTGAGAGAACTCTGGTGCCTGTTCCTGTCAGCTCTATGGCGCACGCTGGCCTGTCCAGCCCCGCTCAATTCGGCTTCTTAACGGACGACCACCTTGGGTCGGGAGCACTGTACGAAGTCTTCCCAATCGTAAGAGCTCAGTCAGCCAACGTTGCGGATAGCCGCTCGACCGCCTCCGCAAAATCTCGCTTGAAATCCAAAACTACGGATCGCGCCGACTGCTCGGCATTCATCAGACCGACTGCCTGACCGACGAAATAGGCAGCAAGCTCCTTTGCACCGCTGTGCCCGCCGGCCGCAAGCTTATCGATCTTCGAAAACGGGGGGCGACTGAGCAGTCCCTGCAGTGGCATGGGCAGCGGATCAGGCGCATCTTTTGTAGCCCAGGCATCCGACCATGCTGACTGCAGGTGGCGCGTGGGCTTGCCGGTTCGACTGCGAGAACGGACCGTCTGACGTGAGGTCGCCTTCAGCATCTTCTCTTTGACGGTGGGTGTCGTCTCCGCCTCTGTCGTCGTCAGCCACACGGAGCCGGTCCAGGCACCCGCAGCCCCCATGGCCATGCAAGCCGCCATCTGCCGGCCAGTCGCAATGCCGCCCGCCGCCAAGACATAGATATCCTTGTAACTTTCGATCGCTTCAAGCACTTCCGGAATCAGCACCATCGTTGCGATCTCTCCGCAATGACCCCCAGCCTCCCCGCCAGCGGCCACTAGAATATCGACTCCAGCTTGCGCGTGCTTGACAGCGTGTTCTCTTGCACCAGTCAGCGCGCCAACCATGATGCCCCTCTCTCGAGCGCGCTCCATCACCGATTTTGGCGGCACACCCAACGCGTTCACGAAGAGCTTGATCGGATGATTGAAAGCAACGTCAATGAGCTTTAGAGCACCAACTTCCCGCATGTTGTCCGAAGAGCGGCCGTCGTATTCGCCGTTCCACAAATCAGTTGAGTCGATTCCATGCCGATCGAGAAGTTCTTCAACGAACTTGCGGTGACCCATAGGGATCTGCTCGCGGAGCTTGTCGTCGGTTAGTACACCTGCCTTATCCTCCATCCTGGTTGGGATGAGCAAGTCAATACCATACGGCTTGCCCTGGACCTTCTTGTCGATCCAGTCCATCTCGATCTCAAGACTATCCGGTGTTAAACCGACCGCGCCGAGGACGCCAAAGCCTCCCGCGTTGGTCACTTCCGCAACGACATCGCGGCAGTGGGTAAATGCAAACAGTGGAAACTCTATACCGAGCTTGTCGCACAATTCGGAGTTCATGTTTTTCTTCTCGTCTATGGTCAATCACACCACGACACAGCTCTTACGATTCTCACGGCCATATTCTATCCAAGCTTCAAGGGCAGCGCGCGGGGCCCTCTTACGGCTCCTTCGGACCATTTCACCGCCTTGGGATCTGCCATATGAAACTCGGGAACTCGCTTGAGAAACTCCTCGACGGCCACTCTAAGCTCCATTCGAGCTAGATTCGATCCTATGCAACGATGGACGCCGAGGCCGAAGGCGGCATGTCGATTTTCCTTGCGATCGATGATGACCGTGTCGGCGTCCGGAAACATTGCAGGATCGCGATTGGCTGCGGGGAACGAAAGGAGGACCATCTGACCTGCCTTGTACGGACAGCCTTCAACGACGGTATCCTTGGTTACCATGCGGGCCATCGTCACGGGTGAGTAAGCTCGCAATAATTCTTCGATCGCCGTCGGCATCAGGGAAGGGTCCACTGCAAGCCGGCGCCTGTCTTCAGGTGTCTTGGCAAGATGCCACAAGCAAGCCCCGATCCCGCTCCACGTCGTGTCAATGCCGGCAATAAGGAGCAGTCGCAGAGTTCCCAGAATGTGATTGTCCGTAAGAGGTTGCCCGTCGACACGAGCGGCAACAAGATAGCTGATGAGATCTTCAGATGGGGCCCTTCGCCGCCGTTGCACCTGGTCAAGGAAGTAGGTGGTCATTTCCTCCAGCGTGCGCACCATCGCTTCGTCATCAAGAACTGCCGCTTCGACCACTCCATGCACCCAGTCGCGGAATTTTTGACCATGATCCGCCGGTAATCCAAGCAATTTTGCTATCACGCGCACGGGAATATGTTGGGCATAGTCGAGCGCCGCGTCGCACTCGTTGTTGCCGGCGAACCGGTCGATTAGCTCGTTGCAGATGACGCGCGTTTCGGGAATTAGCTTGTCGATGGCTGCCGGCGTGAAAGGCGGCAGCAACACCATCCGCGCCAGGCGATGGTGTGGGGGATCGGAGGTGATGGGCGGTGCCGGCGATTTTATGGGCGGCGGGGTCGCGCGTACTTGCACACGGCGCGAGGAGAAGGCTTGCGTGTCATATGCGATCTCGCGAATGTCCTTGTAGCGCGTAGGCAAGTATACCCCCTGAAACCGATTGGTATGCGCAACGGGACAAGAACTGCGCAACTCGGCCCAGATCGGAAAGGGGTCCTCGATCCATCGTGGATCGAGGTGATCGAAGTCTGTTGCCCAATCCTCGACAGGTGGACGGATACTCAATTTTGCCTCCCAAGCGTTCAAAGATGACTTGCGGTCTGGCGAGCGTCGGCCGGACCAAGCCGCCGTATTCCAATTCACGCCATTAGCCAGCCCTGCACGGCTGCAGCCTCCTGCCGACAATACTCGGGCGCTCCCAGCATCTGACGGTTAAACGCGATGCGTTTGAACCAATAGTGCAAGCCAAGCAGGTCAGTGAAGCCCATCCCTCCATGCACTTCCGTGGTCAGACGTGCGACTGACCATCTTCAACCCGCGCATGTGTTTTTGCGGCAGCGAGGTCCGAGCCAGACCCCGGCTCAGAATAACCTTGACACCAGATGACCTCGCCGCGGATGGTCGGACCGATCCATTTCGCACACTGCTCCTTGGATCCGACCTCAAGAAGGGTCGGAACGAGCATCGATATCCCTTGGTTCATAATGCCAGCGGAAACACCGGCCGTCGAAAACTCGTCGGCTATGATCGCCAGCTCCCTTACGTCCAAAGGTAATCCGAAGCCGCCATACTCTTTGGGAATCGTGCGCGCGAAATATCCGTGTCGAAGCAGCAGGTGTTGCCACTCGAGCGCCCGCTTGTCGGGTCGCTTGCGGCCGCCGCCCGTTCGCGGCGATAGGTCGCCGTGGCGCCTCACGAAGGCCGCGAACCTCCTCCCGTAGCGCTCGATATTTGGGGCCGTAGCTCAAGTCCATGAGCATCCTCCTCCGCCAAGTGCTCCGTGCACAGTCGGTGCGATGCGCCACAACGGACGTGGCCCTCGCTTGCGCAAGATCTCGCAGCTTCCGAACCGCCCCCTCAGCCCCTGACCGAGCAGCCGGGCACTTGCCTTCATTGCGCAACAATTCTAACGTTTGTTTGGTTTATACTCTTATGTTCTGCAGCCGCGGTCAAGGAGGCTGCTACATGATTTTGGTTCATTCGGGACGACCCAATTGGCCGGCCGTAGGAGCTCGGAGAGTCGGCATATCCGGATGCGTCGAGCTTGTTCGATGAAGCAAAGGGTTACTCGAGACATACGAGCAAGACGGCCATACTGTTTCGGTCGGCCTTGTATCAGCTCAGATCGTCGGCGTCGCGATGGCCAAAGACAACATAGTACAATTAAGGAGGCTTTAGATGTCACTCCGGGAACGGATCGCCATAACCGGCGTCGGCGAAACGGCATATAGCCGCAACTCTGGAAAAAGCGTGCTCGCTCTTCAGCTCGAAGCATCACTAAAAGCCATCGACGACGCCGGACTGTCGCCTAAAGACATTGACGGTATCATTCCCTATTCGAACTCAGCGGTCGTCGCGGAGGATTTCGTGACAAATTTCGGCATCGACGACCTTCGCTTTTCAGCCACCACGCCTCTCGGAGGCGCAAGTTGCGTGGCCGGAATTCAAGCCGCGCTCTTAGCGATCAGCGCAGGTCTCTGCAACCATGTGCTGCTGCCGATCGGACGGAACGGCTCGTCTGCAGGTCGCATTGGCACCCGGGTCCAGCAGATGCCGCAGTTCAAGGTCGTCGGCGAGTTCGAGATGCCGATCGGGGCAATCGCGCCAGCGCAGCTCTACGCCGCGATGGCGCGGCGGCACATGGAACTCTATGGCACGACAAGCCGCCAACTTGGGGAGATCGCCGTCTCGACCCGCCACAACGCAGTCCTGAATGGCAATGCGATGATGACGAAGCCTATCACCATTGAAGATCACCAGAATTCGCGCATGATCTCCGATCCGCTTCGGTTGCTGGACTGCAGTCTTGAGAGCGATGGCGGTGCCGCGATCGTCGTCAGCGCTGCCGAGCGCGGCAAGGATATGAGACAGAAGCCAATCCTCGTTATGGGCGTGGCTGAAGGACATCCCGACTCTCCGAGTTCGATTACCCAGCGTCCCGATATGACACGTTTGGGCATTGCAAAAGCCGCCCCCAAGGCCTTTGCGATGGCGGGCGTATCGCCTCGGGAAATTCAGGTGGCCGAGATCTACGATTGTTTTACGTATGTCGTTCTCTGCCAGCTGGAAGATATCGGCTTTTGCAAGAAGGGCGAGGGCGGATCGTTTGTCGAGAGCGGCGCCATAAGGCTTGGCGGAAACCTGCCGATCAACACGCATGGCGGTCTGCTTTCCCAAGCGCACATGGTCGGGATGAACCATGTGGTCGAACTTGTAAAGCAGCTCAGGGGAAGTGCCGGAAAGGCCCAGGTAAACGGAGCCGAACTGGGTCTCGTCTCCGGCTACGGCGACATGGGCGACGGGTCGATAGCGATCATGAGGAGAGGTTGAGAGCATGACCGAAAACATCTATTCGAAACTCGTGCCCGAACCGACGCCCGACTCCATGCCCTACTGGAAGGGCCTCAACGAGGGAAGGCTGCTGCTTCAGGAATGCGCGCGTTGCTGGAGAGTCCGGCATTATCCTCGGCCAGTATGCGATGCGTGCCATTCGTTCGAAACCCGGTGGATCGAAGCATCGGGGCAAGGTGCAATTCACAGCTGGACGATCACGCATCATCCGTTTCACGACGGTTACCGGTCGGATCTTCCCTACACGCTGGTGACCGTCGATCTGGAGGAAGGTGTGCGCATGCTAGCGCGACTGCATGCGCCCGTGGACACGAGACTCGATATCGGCATGCCCGTCCGCCTCGTCGTCGAGAGAGCTAAACCAGGCCTTACGCTGCCCGGATTCGTTCTTGCAGCGCCCGCGACCGATATGTCCGCACCCAGCTCGGGAGAACGATGATGGCTGCCGAAATCGACATTGACGGCTTGCGCAAACACATAGGCACCAAGATCGTGGAAGAAGACGAAGCTACGCGAGCGCCCCTCTTCGGTCTCGTCGCGGCATTCGATCGAGACGATGCGGTACCCATCAAAGGTGGAGCGATTCCGCCCGGATGGCACCTCGCCTATTTCCATTCATTCGCGCGCAGGGCGACGCTGGGCGAGGACGGCTTGCCCAGTTCGGGGGGTGTGATACCCGAGGTGCCTTTCCCGCGACGCATGTACGCGGGTACGACCCTGGCGTTTCATCATCCGCTTCTCGTGGGTGACTCTCTCAAACGTGAGACGGAACTGACGGATATTACCTTGCGTTCCGGCAGTACGGGCCCTCTTCTCTTTGCTACGCAAACGCGACGTATATTTTCACCACGTGGTCTCGCGATCGTAGAGGAGAGCTACACCGTGTTTCGCGACGCCGTGAAACCGGGAGAGCAAAGCGGCATTCCAAAGCGAAGCACGCCACCCGCCGGTCTACCGTGGACACGACAGATCGAAACGGATCCGGTGTCGTTATTCCGCTATTCGGCTGTAACCTTCAACCCGCATCGTAGTCACTACGATCGGACGTACGCGATGACCGTGGAGGGTTACCCAGGCCTGGTGGTTCATGGCCCCTATTCTCAGCAATGTCTCATTGATCTCGCTCGCGACAAAAATCCGACCAGGACGATTGCTTCATTCACGCAACGCGCGCGCGCACCCTTGTTCGATACCGCGCCATTCGACGTCACGGGGCGCCCGGCCGACGGCGGGGCGGGAGCCGAGTTGTGGGCAATGACGTCGGGCGGAACCATCGCCATGGAGGTGCAACTTCGGTTCACCTGACCGGTTTGGCCGCGGGAATCGACGGCGGACACATCGTCAACTTCCTCCCGGGCTTAGAGATCGACGTCGCCTGACAGTAATCGCTGGGCAATCATTCGCGTCAGGATTTCATTCGTGCCGTCGGCAATGTTGACGATCCTCAGGTCTTGCCAGGCGTGAACAAGACCGATTTCGTTCGTCAATCCCATGCCGCCGTGTGTCTGAATTGCACGATCCACGGCGCGAAATCCGGCTTGTACCGAATAGGCCTTTGCCATCGAAAGCTCCTTCGGCGCTTTATCGCCGCGGTCGAGGAGCATCGCTGCATTCAATCCCATCAGGTGCGCAGCGTGCAATTCCGTAGCTGCTTCGGCTATCGGAAACGAGACGGCTTGATACTCCGCGATCTTTGAACCGAAGGCCTCACGTTGCTTCGAATAGTCGATGGCCATTTCCAGCGCCCATCTTCCCTGTCCGACAGCTCGGGCGGCGTTGTACACCCGACCCAGCGAGACTCCATATAGTGCGATCTTGAATCCCTGGTCGAGCTCGCCGACCAATTGCCAAGGCTGTACCTCTACCTCCTCAAGCACAAGAGCGCCCTCGTGCCCGCCGACGTGACCAAACAAGCGCACGACGCTCTCAACATGAAATCCTCGTGCATCGGTTGGAACGAGAAATGCGCTGATGCCTCCAGCCTTTCGCACAGCTTTCTCGACGTCGGTGATGGCGAAAACAATGCACCATTCCGCAGTGGGAGCGTTGGTTGTCCAGAGCTTGCGGCCAGAGATTTTCCAGCCTGTTCCGGTCTTGTCAGCCCGCGTCTTGATCATGCTGGCGTCTGAGCCGGCCCCCGGCTCGGAAAGACCAAAGCACATCGATGTCTTCCCGGCCATCATGCCCGCCAAGCATCTCTCGCGGGCTACCTCTGTGACCTGGGTGAGCAGTCGGCTGGGCCCGAAAGCCCAGTGTGCAATGACCCAGGGAATAATGACGCCCTGCCCCCCGAGCCGGCGATATATCGCCTCCCAGGCCACGTAGTAGACAAGGTGCCCCAGCCCACCTCCCCCGATTTCCGCCGGTGCGCACATCGCATAGAAGCCGGCTTCGGCCGAAAGCATCCTAACTTGTTGGATCAACGTGCGTACTTCGGCGCTGTATCGACCATATTCGTCGTACAGCCGTCGCTGATCTTCGAGAAGCGTGCGATTCCCATCGATCAGCGGCACGACCTGCGAATCGACAAAACGCAGAACGCCATCGCGCACTTCAACGACGTACTCGGGAAGTTCAAACGCAACACTGCCCACTGCGATCGCCCCGCTAGTTTCTAAATAGGCAACGCTCGTCACGGAACCTTGCGTTCTGATCTCCCGACAGAGCCGCTAGATCACGCGCACCCTTACCTGCCCTGCCAGACCGGCTTGCGCTTTTCGGCAAACGCTCTGGGACCTTCGATTGCGTCTTGGCTGGCATAGACAACTTCGTGAAGGCGTTTACCCTCTACCAGTCCCTCGCGGCATCCGAGGTCCATCGTCGAGCGAACACTGGCTTTGGCAGCAATGACAGACAATGGCGCACCGTTGGCAATGCGCATAGCCAAATCCTTGGCACGAGAGCGCACAGCGTGTGGTGTATCTTCAAGATAATTAGTGAAACCGTAATCGTGCAGCCGTTCAATTGGCATGAGATCGCCCGTCAGAACGATCTCCATAAGGATTGCCTGAGGTAGCATATAGAGGGCCGGAGCGGCCCAGGGCGAGCCACGACCGATCTTTACCTCCGTGATGCCGGCCTTAGTCCCTTTGAGACCGACGCGCAGATCGCACATCAGCGACAGCATCATTCCGCCCGCCATCAGCGAGCCGGTCATCGCGGCAATGATTGGCTTGGAGCACGTGCGCATGCGCTCGTGGAAAGGATCGCGCATTTTGGACAGGATATCGATCTGTTCGTTGCGAGCGATCTCGGCCGCCTCCTTGAGGTCAAGCCCCGCGCTGAAGACGCCACAGTCGGCAGAGGTTAGAATTACCGCCCGGATCTTGCTGTCCGCTTCGATCCGGTCCCAGGCATCGGCCAGTCCATTAGCCGCCGCCACAGATAGCGCGTTCTTGCGGTCAGGACGATTGATAAGAACGGTAGCAATACCTTCTTCGACGCTGACTTCGATTGGACTATCGATCATGGAGTTCACTGGCTTTCGCGCTGAAGGTTGGCAGTCGGCGGCGGATGCATTATCCACCGCCCCCGGGCGGTTGCACCCGCCGACACGTAGGATTTGAGCCAACGGGATCGCCGGAACTATTCGGCCTTAAATCCGGATGAACTCGTTTTCACGATCTGCCAGATGAGGTCCTGATAGTCCGCCAGCCAGCCGGTCTGCGGCACCCACTTCTGACCGTCCCACATTTCGATTCTTGTCTTGCCTCCGCCACCATGATCTTGAGCAGTGACGGTCACAGGGGCAAGAAGGCCATTGGCATCGAAATCCTTGAGGCTCTCATAGCCAACTTTCATCGATGCGGCGGTCACTGGCCAACCAGCTTGTTTCACCGCATTTCGTGCGGCTTGAAAGGCAACCGAGTAGTTGGCGAGACCCAAGTTGTAATACACATCTTTCAGGTTTTTTTCGGGGCCACTTCCCTTACCCTTTGCGTAAAGCTCAGCCATTATTTCTTTGATGATAGGGACATCCTGGCCGCCGACGACGTTTGTGCCACGCTTGATGCCCTTGGCAACATCGGGACCAATATTGGCAATATCCACCTCGTTAAGCCAGTTGACCGAAATGTACTTTTCGATCTGATAGCCGTTGCGCTTCATTTCCTTAGCCGCGACGACATGTCCTCCGGCCAGGAGCCAGCTGATCATGAAATCAGGCCGGTCGCGCCTTACCTGCGTCCAAGCGCTCGTCTGATCGCTGCCGGGCAACGGCACCGGGTAGAGCTTCAACTCGAAGCCTTCGCGTTCAGCGAGTGTCTTCAAGACACCGATCGGCTCCTGACCGAAGGGATAGTCGAGATAGATAAATCCGATCTTGGCCCCCTTCAAATCGCCGCTGCGCTGTTGTTTGATGTAGGCGATATCGTTGGCGGCTTGCCCCCAATAAGTCGCACCCACGGGGAAGATTTGCGTGAACACCGAGCCGTCAACGGCATCACCGCGTCCGACCGATGACTGCATCAAAATGTTCTTATCCTTCATGATCCGCGGTAGGACAGCTATCGACACCGGTGTCGACAGCATGTCGAATACGAACACGCCGTCACGTTTAAGCCTTTCGTAGCATTCAATGCCGCGTTGGGGCTCGTTGCCGTGGTCCTGAACCACGATCTCTACCTTGTGCCCTTCGATACCACCCTTAATATTCGTCAGGGCGGCAAGGTCTTGCGCAGCTTGCGCCACCTGTGGCGAGACGAACGTGTAGGATTTGCTTAGATCGAAGCACAAGCCGAACTTCAGGGTTCCTTCCTGAGCCAAAGCGTCTGTCCAGCCTGCGGCACTGAGAGCGGCAGCGACCGCCAAGCCCTTTGTCACTTTCCCGATTAACATTCTACCTCCCAATCTGTTGGTCGAATTTCAGTACGCCTTCTGCTGTCCTCGGCCTTTAAGAGCGCTGCTGAACGGAGTTGGCGTTCGTCATGTCTTCAAGTGCTAGTTGTGATAGTTGGAAGAACTTTTCCTTACCACTTCCCAGATGATATCTGTGTAGGCGGCGATCCATTCTGTTTGGGGTATCCATTTTTCTCCATCCCACATCTCGATGCGGGTCTTCCCACCACCGCCGTGATCGCTTGATGTCACAGTTACCGGCGCCATAAGTCCACCGGCATCGTAACTTGCGATATTTTGGAGACCCTCGCGCATTGTGGCGGAGGAAATTGGAGTGCCATGCAACTTGGCAGCTTGGCGAGCGCCTTCAAGGACCATCGAGTACATCGCTAGTCCGGTGTTGTAGTATACATCTTTGAGATTCTTCTCTGGCCCGCTGCCCTTACCCTTCTTGTAAAGCTCAGCAATAATCTCTTGAATCACTGGAATATCCTGACCGCCCGCGACGTTGGTGCCACGCTTCAATCCTTTTGCAGCCTCAGCGCCGATATTGGCAATGTCAACTTCGTTCAACCAATTAACCGAGATGTACTTATCCATTGGGATACCATTGCGCTTCATCTCCTTGGATGCCACGACATGCGCTCCCGCTAGCAGCCAGCTAATGATGTGATCTGGCTGGTCACGGCGCACTTGGGTCCAGACACTCGTCTGATCTTTGCCAGGGAGCGGCACCGGATAGAGCTTCAATTCAAATCCTTCCACCTTGGCGAGCGTCTGTAAAATTGGAATCGGCTCCTGTCCGAACGGATAGTCGAGATAGACAAAGCCGATTTTTACCCCGCGCAGGTTGCCAGCGTGCACCTGCTTTAAGTAGGCAACATTATTGGCAACCTGTCCCCAATAAGTAGGACCCAGCGGAAAAACCCACCCGAATACGCCGCCATCGACGGCGTCTCCGCGGCCAACTAGTGCTTGGATGAGGATGTTCTTGTCCTGCATAACTCGCGGCAACATGGCGATTGAAACGGGAGTCGACAGCGTGTCAAAGATGAACACGCCTTCCCGCTTAAGTTTCTCGTAGCATTCGATGCCGCGTTGCGGCTCATTGCCGTGGTCTTGCACGATGACTTCGATCGGAGCGCCCCCGATCCCACCCTTGAGATTGGTTAGCGCGACCAGATCCTGTGCCGCCTGCGATACCTGAGGCGTGGCGAACGTGTAGGCCTTGCTTAGATCGTAGCAGACGCCGAGCTTCAGCGGTTGTGCGGCGCCGGCAGGCGGAGCTACCGAAAGCGCCACAATGCCAGCGATTGCCGCAGCCACTGAGTATTTCAAAAATCCCATCATGAGTCTCCTCCGTTCACAACTGACACATTGGGGCGTTCTGATCAGCTGAGCCAGCGCTTGCGTCTGCGATAGTGCTTGATGTCGTGAAAACTCTTGGCTTGACTGCCCCCGAGGTAAAACTCCTGAATATCGGAGTTTGCTTTCAGCCTCTCTGCCGTGTCGTGCATGACGACACGTCCATTCTCGATCAGATAGCCACGCGAGACGATATCGAGAGCTGCGAGCGCATTTTGCTCGACAAGCAGGACGGACAGGCCATGATCGCGATTGATCCGTTTGATGATCTCGAAAATCTCGGCGACCAGAAACGGAGCCAGACCCAGACTTGGCTCGTCCAGCATGAGCAAGCGCGGCTGCGTCATTAAGGCCCGTCCGATTGCGAGCATCTGCTGTTCACCGCCCGAAAGATATCCGGCAAGCGAAGATTTTCGCTCAGCTAGACGCGGAAAGTAGTCGTAAATGCGCGCCTTCTCCGATGCGACCCGCGTTCTCGACAATGACATCGGAGCGGCAGCCTCGAGGTTCTCATCTGGCGTAAGATGCTCGAAAACTCGGCGCCCCTCGATCACGTGGCAAATCCCCAGTCCGACACGCTGCTGAGGCGGATTGTCGCCGATCACTCTACCGTCAAAGCGGATCTCGCCCCGGCTTACCTTTCCGCGTTCTGCGCTCAGAAGGCCGCTTATGGCTTTCAATGTGGTACTCTTCCCAGCTCCATTGGATCCGAGGAGCGCGACCATTCCGCCGTAGGGCACCTCAATCGACACGCCCTTGATGGCGAGCATGACCGAATTGTAAAGCACCTCCACGCTGTTCATCGACAGGATTGGGCCATCTTGTTGAATGTCGTTTGGTTTCATGCCGATTTCTATTTCTTGAACTGGTCGAAGGGCCAGACCAGGAAATAGTCCCTGATATTCGCATAAAGCTTCCCGAGTCCCAAAGGCTCAACCAGCAGGAAAATGATGATCAAAGCGCCGTAGACGGTGGTAGGGATATGAGCAAGGGTTTCATTTCCGAGTGGAAGCCCAAGGAAAGACGTCAAATTCGCAATTATCTCATTGGCGATTCCCGGCATGAGGAGGATCAATGCCACTCCAAAATACGTACCGATGATGCTGCCGAGCCCGCCGACGATGATCATGGCAAGCACCTGAATTGAAACATTGACCGAGAATTGCTCGGGCGCAGCAAGGAAAAAGAACGTAGCAACAAGCAGGGCGCCACCAATCCCACCGATGAACGAGCACATCGAAAACGCGATTAGCTTGTAGTAGAAGCTGTTCACGCCGAGAATTGCAGCCGCATAATCCTTCTCGCGCACGGCAACCAGGGCACGTCCCAAGGCGGTTCGCTGCAGGTTCATCATGAAAACGGTCACCAACGCGCACCATCCCAGCGCCACGTAGTATAACCCTCTGCCTGAAGCGATTTCCTGCCCAAGAAGCGCAAAACGAGGGGATTGAAGCGAGGCATGTGAGCCGCCAGATATCGCTGGTGAGTGATTCAGTACCCAATCCATGACGAACTGCATCGCAAGTGTCACGATCGCGAGATAAAGCCCTTTCACCCGCAGGGCCGCGAACGCAAACAGGCTTCCTATCAGGGATGCGGCGAGGCCGCCGATCAGAAGAGCAAATTCCCAGGGTATGCCGAACCTGGCTGCGTGGACGGCCGCATAGGCGCCCACCGCCATCGTCGCAGCGTATCCCAGATGCAGCTGCCCCGCCCAGCCTGTCGCCAAATTGAGACCGAGCGCCAGCGCCGTCCAGATCAGCCAAGGCTGAACGTAGCTGTTTAGATACAACGAACTCAACAGGAACGGCGCAGCGATAGCAGCGACGGTAAGGACGATAAGCAGGTTCCGGTCCGTTGGCACCGGAAATAGCTTGCTGTCCGATACATAGCTCTGATGACGAACGCCCGCGAGAGGATAAAACATGCGTCATACTCTTTCGATGTCATGGCGTCCGAAGAGTCCGTGTGGACGCAACATGACGGTGAAGATCAGCACGGCAGCGACGATTAGGTCACGACTACCTCCTCCAACCACCAAATCGAGGTAGGAGGAGCCCACGTTCTCGATGACCCCAAGGACAATTCCGGCGAGGATCGCACCAACTATGCTGTCAAGCCCACCCAGGACGGCGACAGTCAGTCCTTTTAACAGGAGTTGCGAAAGCGATTGGTCGACGCCCTGGATCTCTCCCCAAATCACGGCTGACGCAACGGCGACCACCGAAGCCATACCCCATGACAACGCTACGCCGTGCTCAACGGAGATTCCGATCGACCAAGAAGCGACGTAGTCGTCCGAGATTGCGCGTAACCGGATTCCACGGCGCGTTCGGAAGAACAGGAGGAATGCTACAAAAAGTGCGATCGCGACGCAGGCCCCGGCCAGATTGATGCGGCTCAGCAGCAACGGTCCAAGAAACAAAGGATCGTAGCTGACGCCGAGCTCCATCGAACGGGAGGTACCGCCCCACACTGCCAAAGTCGAACCTCGTATGAAGATGTCGAGGCCGAGCGTCATCATCAGGATCATGACAATCGGACGCCCCGCCATGCGCCGCAACGTCACCTTCTCCACACCAAAGCCGGCCAAAAACATGATGATCGTTGTCACAGCGATTGCCAGCCACAATGGGAAACCCAACTGCCGGGACAAGGCCAGCACCACGTATGCGGCCAGCATCGTCAATGCGCCTTGGGCAAGATTGGGAACGGACGATGATTTGTAGATCAACACTAGTCCAAGTGCGAAAAGCGAATAGAGCAGTCCGGTCAATGCGCCATTTACAGCTAACTCGCTGACATATGCGATGTCCATTAGACCTCCCGAATTACCAGCGTGCGCTCAACCAACCCGACCTCACCGCTCTCGTACGTCACCGCAGCTTTGACGTGGATTTCTTTCGATCCATCATAAAGTGCGTCGATAACCGATGCGTATCGTTCTTCAACAACAGAGCGGCGAAGCTTGCGGGTGCGTGTTATCTCTCCATCGTCCGGGTCGAATTCCTTGTGAAGGCTGACGAACCGATGCAGCTTCAGTGATTCTGGAAGCGCTTTATTGACCCGATGAAACGCGTCGCCAAGTAGTCCGGCAATTTCGTTCCGTTGCGACAGGTCAGCGTAGGAGACATAGGGCACCGCGTTGGTCTCTGCCCAATGCCCGGCGGCCTCCAGATCGATACAAACAATAGCCGTTAGTTCGTCCCGACCGGCTCCGAAAACGGCTGCGTCTTTTATGTATGGGCTGAACTTCAGCCGATTCTCGATGTAGTTGGGGACGTAACGCTCACCTTCCTTGGTATGGACGACCTCTGACACACGCCCCAGCACGACAAGGTGACCATCGTCTTCCAAATATCCGGCATCGCCGGTGTGCAGCCAACCGTCCTTGAGCGTTTCCGCGGTTGCCAGGGGATTGTTGTAGTACCCCCGAAACACGCTTTCTGCCTTCAGCAGTATTTCACCCCCGTCCGTGACCTTGACCTGAACGCCGGGAAGCGGTCGCCCTACGGTGTGTAGCTTGACCTCATCGGGCATCTGGATAGCGTTGAAGGCTGCATTCTCGGTCTGGCCATAGAGCTGCCGCAACTTGATCCCCAGCGCGCGGTAGAAAACAAAGGTGTCCTCCCCAATGGCCTCGCCGCCCGTGAACGCGCTTTTTAGTCTGCTAAGACCGTAGAGGTCTTTTATCGGTCCGAAGACAATGCGTTCGCCGAGCAACCGGCCCAGCCATTCCAGATGGCTACCCTCTTGACCGTCGAGCTTTCGCCTTTCCGAAGCAATCGCTCTGTCCGTGAAAAAGTGGTAGAGCCATTTCTTTAACGGAGTGGAGTTTTCGATTCCGACCTGAATAGAGGTCAGCAAATTGTCCCAGCTGCGCGGGGCAGCAAGATAAAGGCTGGGCGCAATCTCGCGCATGTCACGCAAGACCGTCTCCTGCCTTTCCGGTACATTGACGGTGAAACGAAAAGCGATTCCGGCAGCCACGGTCAGGGCAAAATCTCCGACCCATGCCATCGGCAAGTAAGCGAGAACCTCTTCACCATAATTGAATGCCCCGCCAGAATATGCATTGCGAACTGCGGCGATGACATTTCTGTGGCTGAGCACGACCCCCTTTGGTTTACCGGTCGTGCCTGACGAATGCAGGAATATTGCCGGATCATCCGGCGCCGCGCGATTGACGATGCGGTCCCGCAGTTGCGGATCGGCCTTAAGGTTCGTCTCGCCTTTATCGTTAAGTTCCTCCCACGACAGGAGCCCCGACGCGTCATAGGTGTTAAGGCCTCTCTTATCCTCGTAGACGATATATTCGATCGTACTGCCGGCCTCCCGCAAATCGAGAAATTTGTCGACCTGCTCCTGGTCTTCGGCGAGCGCCGCCACAACCTTCACTTCACCGACGAAGTGGCGCAATTCGTCCAGCGTCGTCCCAGGGTAGGCTGGCATCGCGTATGCTCCCAGCATCGACGATGCAATCATGCCCGCGTAAAGGCGCGCGCGATTATCGCCAAGAATCATGACTGCATTGCCCGGTTGAACTCCGAGAGCGTCAAGGCCAGCAGCGCAAACCAGCACCTCATTGAAATATTCTGACCACGTCATCTCCTTCCAGATGCCGCGATCTTTTTCCCGCATCGCGATTTTGTTGCCATGCTGGGCGGCATTGTGGACTAGTAGGCGCGGCAGGGTATCGTCTGCAGCGCATGTAGGCATGCTCATCACTTTTTCATGCCGCATGACCGACACCAATATAGGCTTCAATGACCCGCTGATCCTTGACAACCTCCCTGGGCTTGCCCGTTGCGATCATTTCTCCGTAGTTCAATGCCAGCACGCGATCACATATGCCGGTAATCACATCCATACTGTGTTCGATCAACAAAACGCTCACGCCGCGTTCCGCGCGCGCATCGAGAATGAACCTTGCCATATACTCCTTCTCCTCCTGGTTCATTCCAGCCATCGGTTCATCGAGGATCAGAAGGCGCGGTTCCGCCACCAACGCGCGTGCAAGCTCGACACGCTTCTTCATTCCGATCGGAATGCCGTCGACGAGTTCGTGACGGACACTTTCGAGTTGCAAGAACTCGATCACTTCCTCCACGATTTCGCGGCTTCGCATTTCGTCGCGACGCGCCAACCACCAGTATAGCGCCGTACGAATGACGCCCGGGCGCATGTGAATATGTCGTCCAAGCAGAATATTGTCGAGCACACTCATGCCATTGAAGAGCGCCAGATTCTGAAACGTGCGGGCAACGCCTAAACTCGCCACCTTGTGAGGTGCTGTGCCAGTAATGTCCTTGCCGTCGAGTTTGATTGTTCCCTTGTTAGGCGGATAAAAGCCGGTTATGGCGTTTGTCAGCGTAGTTTTGCCGCTACCATTTGGGCCGACGAGCCCAAAGATTTCGCCGCGGTACACACTCAGATCGACACCGGTCACGGCAACAAGGCCGCCGAAGCGTCGTTCAATGCCAGTGCATTGCAGTACCGGTTCCGCTTGGTGAAACGATTTCGGCACACAATCTTCTGTCATACCAGCTCGCTTCGCATTCGCGGCCCGTTGAACCTGGTTAGCCTAATTTAAAATAGTCTGGACGCCCCGTCGGCCACGGATCACCCCACAGCTGCTGACCACCGTCGACCGTCAAGACTTCTCCAGTAATGAACTTGCCCGACGGCGCAGCCAGGTAAATTACAGCTTCGGCAATATCCCACTCGTCTCCAGACCGGCGCATGGGATTTGATTCCTCGAAGGTGGCCGCGCCTTCCGGCGAATAGTTGCCGAATCCGCTGCTTTCACAGCATCCGGGCGCGACGCAATTGACCCTGATTTTGTACGGCGCCCATTCCACGGCCACCGATTTGGACAGATAGATCACGCCGGCGCGCGCCGCGCAGGAATGCGCGATGCCTGGCAGGCCGCGCCAGATGTCGGCGACGATGTTTACGATGGTTCCGGGCTGTCCTGTCGCAACCCATCTCTTCGCTGTCGTCTGCATCATCCACCATGTGCCATTGAGGTTGGTGTCGACCACTGCGTTCCAGCCCTTAACTGAGTAGTCGAGTGCCGGCTGTGGGAACTGCCCTCCAGCATTGTTAACGAGAACATCCAGCCGGCCAAATCGCTCGCCGACTGCGCTGATAAAATTTGCTACCTGCTCTGGATCGCGGATGCTCAATTGACCGCTGAGGACATCGCCGCCGAATCCGCGCAAATAATCCGCAGCGCTATTCAGTTTTTCTTCATTGCGGCCGCAAATCGCCAATGATGCACCAAGCCGCGCGAAGAGCGAAGCGATTGCCCGACCCAAGCCGCTGCCAGCACCGGAAACGACGACGGCTTTTCCTTTGAAAAGATCAGGCCTGAAAACCGTCGCGCAATTGCGCAACTTGGCTTCCGATAACCCGAACTGCGCTCGCGGTGAACTGTCCATTTCCTCCCTCCCCCCGATCTGTTGTTGTCGGGCTCGATCACATCTAACATGTGTTAGAAAACACCGCAAGGTGCTTCAGGGGAGGCGCTTTCGCTCTTAGCCAGAAAAAGGAACGAGCCTTTCGGGTTCAACACGCAGTCTATTGTGTCCGGCCGTGATCCGATGACCTTCACTGACGCTGCATGCCGCGCCCGGTCGCGCCGAAGGAACGACGATCGCTCCATCGGCATGTCGTTGGTCCGCATCTCGGCTGCAACGACCGCTTTCCTGAATCTGTTCAATTGGCACAATCGCCGCAATCTATACAGCCGCCAAATACTTCACGCGAGCATTCTCAGATGTCGCAGGTGTAGGCCAAACGACTACATTCGTTTGGCGACCTCTTCTAGCATGACCTCGCTGGCGCCGCCGCCAATGGCCTGAACTCGGGCATCGCGCGACATCCGCTCCACCGCCATCTCACGCATGTACCCCATGCCTCCGTGAAACTGAACACAGTCGTAGAGAACCCGGTTCACCAACTCACCGGAGTAGGCCTTGACCATCGAGACTTCACGCACACAGTCGCGGCCCTCGCAGTCGAGACGAGCAGCGTGATAAACGAGTTGACGCCCCGCTTCGACCCGGGTCTGGCAAACCGCCAGGCGTTGGCGCACAGTCTGTTTGTCCCACAATGCGCCGCCGAATGCTTTGCGTTGCTTGACGTAAGCAACGGTCAGGTTCAGTGCGGTCTGCGCTTCGGCCACTGCTAGTGCACCCAGCACAATCCGCTCATTCTGGAAATTCTTCATCACCGAGTAGAAGCCGCGATTGATTTCGCCCAGCACGTTTTCGGCAGGCACGCGAACATTCTCGAAAATCAGCTCGGCGGTGTCCGAACACAGCCATCCCGTTTTCTTCAACGCTCGGCTTACCGAAAAGCCGGGCGCACCTTTCTCGACGGCGAACATCGTGATCCCGCGGGAGCCCTTCGCTCCCGGATCGGTCTTGGCGGCGACAAAATACAAGTCGGCGTGCACGCCGTTGGTAATGAACATCTTGGTGCCGTTCAGCACCCAATCAGAACCGCTTTTCACAGCGCGCGTACGCATACCGGCGACGTCCGATCCCGCGCCCGGCTCAGTGACGGCCACTGCCGTGATCTTCTCACCGCTGGTGATGGCGGGCATCCAACGCGCCTTCTGCTCCGGCGTCCCGGCGTTTTCCAGATGCGGCGATGCCATATCGGTATGGACCAAAACCGTCGCCGAGAATCCGCCAAAGGTGGAGCGGCCCAGCTCCTCGGCCAGCATCACACTCGCCATCGTGTCGAGCCCGGCACCGGCATATTCGGGATCATAGCGCATTCCCAGGACGCCGAGCCCGCCCATTCTGCGTAGGACGTCGCGAGGTACTAAGCCTTGCTCCTCCCACGCGTGTGCCACCGGAATAACTTCGGTTTCGATGAACCGCCGCAATTGAGCGCGGATCATCTCCAACTCTTCGTTGAAGGGGAACGCGGTCGCCTCGGTTAGGACTTGACGGGTATTCATGTGTCTTCCTTTCGCTCCATTCGGACGAGCGGGGCGCCACCAGCAACGGTGTCGCCGGTCACGCAATAGATCTCCTTCACGTTGCCGCTCAAGGGGGCGACCAGGCTTTGCAGTAACTTCATTGCCTCCAGCACCACCAATGTCTGACCTCGTTCGACAAAGTCGCCCTGCCTGACGCTGAGCTCGACGATCGTGCCGGGCATCGGCGCATTCAGAGTATCCTCGTCAGCTGAACCCGCACCAGCGCCGTGGCCATGAAGATCCTCGAGCGTGAGGAAATGGACCTGCATCATGCCATCACGGCCCGAAAGATGGACACGCCAGCTCCCGTCGGTACGTTCCAAGTGCGCGATGCGGGCAAATGGCCGCCCGGCAACGCGCCCCATCAATCGTCCATCGCGGAGTGAGATGTCTTCAACCGAGACCGGTGTCATCTTTGCTCCGCGAACCTCCAGCCGCAAATCCTGCCCGACCGCCAAAAGCTCTTCCAGCTCGTCCCCTGCTTGCCAATAGCGTGCCGCACCAGGCCGTCCCGCCCGGTCGGTCACACGCCAGGCACCCAGCGTATGCCACGGGTCGGCATTCGCGCTCTTGGAAAGATGCTGATGCAGCGCCAACGCAGCTAGCGCTCGACTTTCATTGTCTGCCTCTGGCGCCTTCCAGCCGCCGGGAAAAAGCTGTTCGAGCGCTGCGGTGTGGTGGCGCAGCGAGGCGAAATCTGGATGAGTGAGCAGCGCGCGCTGATAGGCGATATTCATGCCGACGCCCCCGACGGCGAATTTGTCGAGCGCAGCAACGGCCTGGCGGATTGCACCTTCACGATCGCCTGCCTTCGCAATCAGCTTGGCGAGCATCGAATCGTAGTGATGGCTCACAACGCTGCCCATCTCGACCCCTGAGTCGAGCCGAAGGTCTGGACCCTTGGGGGGTGCCCAGAGGGTGATCGTGCCAGTTTCGGGGCGAAAGCGTTCGGCGGGATTCTCAGCTGCAAGGCGAATCTCGATGGCATGACCCGCGCAGCCAATGTCCTTCTGGGTGAAGGCCAATTCCTCGCCGCGCGCGACTCGCAGTTGCCATTCCACGAGATCGATGCCGGTGATCGCCTCGGTTACGGGATGTTCAACCTGAAGGCGCGTATTCATTTCGAGGAAATAGAATTCCCGACGTTCAGAGTCGTAGAGATATTCCACCGTGCCAGCCGAGCTGTAGCCGATGGTGCGGGCGAGGCTGACGGCGGCCCCGAGCATTTTCTCGCGCAGCGGCGCCGGCAGGCCGGGAGCTGGCGCCTCTTCGATCAGCTTCTGGTGGTTGCGTTGGAGCGAGCAATCGCGGTCCCACAGGTGCACAACATGACCATAGCTGTCGCCCAAGATCTGCACTTCGACATGGCGTGCGCGTGGAGCGTAGCGTTCAAGAAACACGGTTGCATCGCCAAAGCCGGCAAGCGCTTCGGCTTTGGCGGCGCGGATCGCCTCACTTGCCGTCTTGAGCTCCATAACAAGCCGCATCCCCCGCCCACCGCCGCCGGCGCTGGCTTTGACGAGGAATGGCACGCCGAGGCTCTCGGCTTCCGCGAGCAGCCGCGCTTCGGACTGATCCGCCCCGCGATAGCCGGGCAGAACGGGCACCCCCGCCGCCTCAGCGGCCGCCTTGGCCTCGATCTTCGAACCCATCCGCGCGATCGCCTCGACAGAGGGGCCGATGAAGACGAGCCCCGCCTCCGCCACGCGGCGAGCGAATTGGGCGCTTTCCGACAAGAAGCCATAGCCAGGATGCACCGCGCCCGCGCCCGCAGCGCGCGCGGCCTCCAAGATCGCATCGATGTTCAGGTAGCTCCGCGAAGGTGCCGGCGGGCCGACGCAGATAGCGTGATTGGCCTCGGTTACGAAGGGGGCGTCGCGGTCAGACTCGGAATAAGTGGCGACACTTTCAAGCCCGAGTTTCGCGCAGGCGCGCTGAATGCGCCGTGCGATCTCGCCTCGATTGGCGATGAGGACGCGCGTGAAGCTCATTTCACGCGCCATGAGGGCGTGCCCTTGCTCAAGAAGCAGTTGATGCCTTCAACTCCCTCTTCGGTCTCCCAGGCGTCGGCCAACCGGTCGGCGGTATAGATCATGTTGGCGTGGAGATCGTGCCGGGCGACATAGGCGATGAGCCGCTTGGTTTCGGCCACTGCCCCCGGAGCGGCCTGTAGATGGGCATTGACGACGCGCTCGACTGCCTTGTCTAGCGCCTCGGCTGCCACGACCTCGGTCAGAAGCCCGAGCCGCTCGGCACGCGCACTATCGAATAACGCTCCCGACAGCATGGTCTCGCGTGCGGCAGCCGCTCCGATCTTCGCCACCACATAGGGGGAGATATTGGAGGGCAGCAGGCCCATTCGTACCTCCGTAAGACCGAACTTCGAGCCTTCGATGCCGATCGTGTAGTCGCACACCGAGATCAGGCCAACGCCGCCACCGTAGGCCGGGCCGTTGACGCGCCCGATCAACGGCTTGCGCAGGGTGTCGAGGCTGCGTAGCAGATGAGCCAGCGATGCGCTCTGTGCCACCCGCTCAATGCGCGTCTTTTCCACGTTCGAGGCAAACCAGTTGAAGTCGCCTCCCGCGCAAAAACTCTTGCCTGCACCGGTCAGCACCACGATGCGCACGGCTGGGTCGTCCGCCAGTATCTGAGCTGCCGCACCCAGGTCAGCCATCAGTTCGCCATTGATCGCATTGTGCTTCTCCGCACGACTGAGCGTCAGCGTCGCAACCCCGCGGGCATCCACGTCGACGATGACGGTGTTGTGTACGCCGAGCTTCATGGTTGCATTGTCTCACATTCTAAAGACGGGCGTATGGCGCCCGGCCTCGGGCACCGAGGTCACGATGGCCAGGCACAGCCCGAGGACGTCGCGCGTTTGACCCGGCTCAATCAGACCGTCGTCCCACAGCCGCGAGGTTGCATAGTAAGGATCGGATTGTTCCGCATATTGCGCGCGCACTGCGAGCTCGATCTTCTCCAGCTCCGCCTGCATCTGCCTCTCGTCGCCCCCCTTTTGACGACGCAACTCCATCATCACGCTTGCTGCGATGTCCGCTGACATGGTGGCAACTTCTGCCGTCGGCCATGCAAACAGGAAGCGCGGCGCAAATCCGCGGCCGCACATTCCATAGTTACCCGCCCCATAGGAGCCGCCAACGATCATCGAAAGTTTGGGCACTTTGGCCACCGACATGGCATAAACCAGCTTGGCGCTATTCTTGGCGATGCCGCCGCGCTCGGCCTCCGTGCCGACCATGAAGCCTGTGACATTGTGCAGGAAGATAAGGGGCAGATTTCTCTGATCGCACATTGAGACGAACTGTGCACCCTTGAGCGAAGAGTCCGACAGAAGCGCGCCGTTGTTACCCAAGATGCCGACCTGATAGCCGTGAATACGTGCAGTGCCACAGACCAGCGTTGCCCCCCAATCGGGTTTGAATTCGTGGAACTCACCGGCATCGATGATGCGCAACAGGAGCTCGCGCACGTCATAGGGCTCCTTACGGTCGCCGCTCACGACACCCAGAAGCTCCTCGGGATCATAAAGCGGACGGCGCGGTGGAGCTGTGGGCGCGGTTGGGCGTGTCAGCCCCAGACTAGCGACGATATCGCGCATGAGTGCGAGCGCGTGATGCTCGTTTTCGGCTAGATGATCGCTCACGCCCGAGACGCGGGTATGCATCTCGGCCCCCCCGAGGGTCTCGCCATCGACTTCCTCGCCGATCGCCACCTTGACAATCGAAGGGCCACCCAGATGAATGCGGGCATTGCCGCGCACCATGATGACCTCGTCAGAGAGCGCGGGAATATAAGCTCCACCAGCGGTGCAGCCGCCAAACACTGCCGATATCTGCGGCAGCCCCGAAGCCGACATGTTGCATTGCCGATAGAAGGCGTTGCCGAAATCGCGCCCCCCAGGAAACACTCGGTCCTGCTCGGGCAAATAGGCACCGCCGCAGTCAACGAGATAGAGACAAGGCAGCCGATTTTGGTCAGCGATCTCCTGTGCGCGAATGTGTTTCTGCACCGTCTCGTGATAGAATGATCCGCCTTTGACCGTAGCGTCGTTGGCGATCAGCATGCAGTGCAGGCCGTGGATGATTCCAATGCCAGTGACGATGCCCGCACCCGGTACCTCGCCGCCATACTGCCCCCATGCCGCCAAGCTCGAAAGCTCCAGAAATGCCGAGCCGGGATCGACCAGGACGTCGATGCGCTCGCGCACCAGCAACTTGCCGCGAGCGCGGTGCCGCTCAACAATTTCAACCCGTCCACCACCTGTGGCCTCGGCCATTCGGTCGCGCAGAAGCGCTATGCGCGCCTTTTGTGTAGCGCGGTTGCGAATAAATCGTTCAGAGGCGATGTTGAGTGATGAAGAAAGGCTCCTCATTCGTTCTTCTCAGACTGTTCACCGGTGCTACTGTCGCGGATGCGTCCAGAGCAATTGCCGTTTTCTAACATCCGTTTGATTTTTGTCAACGTCTTCGGTAAGCTGCATCTGCGGAGAGTGCACGTGTGCAAGAAATGGCAATCTGACCATCATCGGCGAGTCGTTCTGGGAATAATATTGGAAAGCGGAGATGAAGAGAGAAATCGGAAGTCGCTTCGCCCCTAGTTTAATGCTCGGTCAGGTTGCACTTGTCACCGGAAGCGGCTCTGGCATGGGCCGCGCTACCGCGCTTGAAATGGCATTCTGCGGTGCAAAGCTCGTGCTTTTCGCCCGCCGCGAGGATCCGCTGCAGCAAACCGCCGAGATGATTCGTGCCCAGGGCGGCGAAGCATTGGTAATCTCAGGCGACATCCGAGATGAAGCAAGTGTTACTGCTGCGATGCGCCGGATTAAAGAGAATTACGGGCAGCTGGATGTCCTGGTCAACAACGCTGGTGGGCAATATGTTGCCGCCGCACGCGATATCACCAACAAGGGTTTTGAGGCCGTAGTGCGTAACAATCTAGTTGGATCATGGCAGATGACGCGCGCTGTCGCCGATCATTTCATGTTCGAACATGGCGGCTCCATCGTATTCGTGACGGCGGTCAGCCGCACCGCGTTGACCGGCTTTGCTCATACCGCCGCTGCACGCGCCGGCGTGACCGGACTGATGAAGACCCTCGCCGCCGAGTGGGCACAATACGGCATTCGGCTAAATTGCGTAGCACCCGGCACTGTAAAGACGGAGGCGCTCGGTCGCTATCCGATCCCACCACAGAAATGGAATGAGTTTAACCGCTCCGTTCTCAACCGCATGGGCGCGCCCGAGGATGTCGCTGGCGCGATTGTCTTTCTTGCGTCGAAGTTAGGTAACTTCATCACCGGCGAAGATTGGTACGTAGACGGCGGCGAAACCCTTCACCTAGCACACGATGCCCGTGACATGATCAACACCGAAATGTTTGCCAACCGTCAACGCGGAGATCGCCGACATGGCTGATTTTGTAACCGTTCCGCATCCGGAGTATTGCTTGCGCACCCTCGCATTTTGACGGCGCTCGAGCGGCCTACAGAGGAAAGCACTGAAATGGGTTGCTGTTGTCAAGACAACGCCGCTTCCCCTCGAAGAGTCAAAATCTCCATGAACTGAAAGAAACCGCGCTTATTTTTTTCAATAGTCATCAGCTAAGGTCGCACCGATGCTCCTCAAAGACCAGCAACGCTTTGAGCAAATCAGCACTCTCTGGATCACGAGAGCCAAGGGTTTCATTACCCACATGAACTTGCGGATTGAGGGGCACGGGCCTGACGGCGTAACCGTCCGGATGCCGTTCAATCCCGCTTTTTGTATCGACGAGCCACCAACTCTTCTCCATGGCGGAGTGCTGACTGCGCTGCTGGACAGTGTATTCGGGCTGGTCAATTTCATCGCGATCGACGACATCAGCACGATGGCCACGCTTGATCTGCGCGTGGATTATCTTCGACCGGCACAATCCCGCGCCGACGTGTTGGTCCGCGCCAAATGCTATCACCAGACCCGCCATATTGCCTTCAATTCCGGCGTTATCTGGTTCGATGATGACAAGGGCGACGAAGTCGCACGTGGCTGTGCTACCTTCGCTCTCACACGAGGCGAGAGAAATCTTTTCGATATCCAGACAACACCGCGGAAACCAGAATGACGCCCGAGGAAACGAACACGCTACTGATGAAGAGGCCCTTCTTCAGGTTCCTCGGCTTTACCATCGTGAACATTGAGGAGGGACACGTCGCTGCCCAAATGCCC
>JAHCKB010000149.1 GCA_026125985.1 Bradyrhizobium sp. | reverse complement strand
CGAATTCAAGGCGGAAGCCGGCCTTCTCAAGCCGCTCATGCAGCGGCGCATCGAGCGCCTTCACTTCGGCGGTGACGATCTTGTGCGCCATCTTCATCACCGGCAGCGGCACGCCGGAATTGATGATGTCGCGCACCTCGATCGGCGGGCCTTCGCCGAGATAGGTGCGGTCGTAGATCTGCGCGGGCTCGACATTGACGACCATGGTCGGGCTGCGCTGCACCATGGTGGCGCGGGCGCCGGCGGCTTCAAGCTCCTGGCAGATGTCGTGGGCACTGGTGCCGGTGCCGAACACGACCACGGAGCGGCCCCGCCACTCGTGGCCTGCCTTGAACTGGCTGGAATGCAGTACGGGACCCTTGAAATTCCCGATGCCGTCGATGGTCGGGATACTGGGCGCGCCGCTGACGCTGGTGGCAAACACGATGTGCTTTGGATGCAGCACGCGCTCGGCGCCTTCGCGATTCAGCCGCGCCCTCCAGCGGCCGGCGGCGCTGTCATAGCTCGCGCCTTCGAACGAGGTCCGGGTCCAGAAGTCGACCTCCATGATGTCGACGTAACTCTCCAGCCAGTTCGCGATCTGGTCCTTCGGGATATATTCCGGAAAGGTCACCGGGAACGGCAGATAGCGCAGGTGGTTGACCGGCGTCTTGTTGTGCAGCTTCAGCCCGCGATAGCGCAGCCGCCAGTTGTCGCCGATCCGCTCTTCGCGGTCGACCACGAGCGCGGACAGCCCCATGCGCTGAATCTCGATCGCGGCGGAAATGCCGGTATGGCCGCCGCCGACCACCAGCACATCGGGGTCGCGGTCGCGATACGCCGCGCGCTCGCGGCGCGTTTCGAGCCAGTCGGTCTCCGAGAAATCCCTGACATGCGAGATCGAAGCGCGCTCACCGGCGCGGCCGGCGCAGATACGATCGAAATCGAGCGAGGTGGAGATCGTCCACGCCTGCACGCCGCCGCCGGGCGACGGCAGCAGGCGGACCGCGCCGACCCCGGGACCATTTGCCGTATCGAAGCGGATGATCGCCTCGATCACATCGCGGCCGGCCACGGTCGCCCGCCGCGGCGCGAGCAAGCCTGCATCGATCCTGAAATCGGCGGCACCCGCGTCGCGTGCGCGCGCCAGCAATTCCCGGACGAGCGTCTCCCGTCCGCTGAAGGTCGAAAAATACCAGGAAAGGCCGAACAGATTGCGCCAATGGCTGTCCGGCGCGAGACAACCCCCGACGGCTGTCTCCGAACGGTCTCGCAGTGCGGCATCGAACGCCTTTGCCCACCGTTCGGCGGCGTCCCCGATCGTTTCCTCAACCGCAGGCGCGGGCTTGTCGAGCATCGCGGCGCTCTCTTGTCGTTGTCGGCGTCCATCCAACAACAAGCGCCTGCGAAGCACAACCGCACGGACGGCAGGCGGGGCGGCGCTGCACGCATGCGCCGCCCCGTGTCAGGTCGAGACGTCCTCAGGCCGCCTTGCCGAGCTTCGTATCGAGATGCTTCAGCTTCGGCATCACCTCGTTCTTGAGCAGGGACAGCGAACGCTTCCATGCGTCCGGCTTGTGCTTGTAGTCGAAGCCGAACACGAGCAGCACACCAAAGCCACCGACCTCGCGGTAGATGGTCTCGATCTTCTCGGCCACCGTCGAGGGCGAGCCGACGATCCAGTTGCGACGGGCGCAGTATTCCACCGTGACGTCGCTGTCGGGAACGTCGGGCGCGTGCTTGAGATAGTCCTTGAACCCGAAATGGCCGAGCAGCGGCAGGAAGTATTCGCCCATCATCCGGCCCATCATGTCGCCGGCGGAAAGCTTCCAGGCCTCTTCGTCGGTATCGGCGACAAAGACCTCGCGCACCAGCCGCCAGTCGGCACGGTCAGGCTTGCGTCCGGTTTTCGCCGCACCGATCTCGACCGACTCCCAGTGGCTGCCGACATAGGCCGGGTTGAGGTTGAGGCTCATCGGGATGAAGCCGCGCTCGCCGGCGAGTTTCAGCGTATCGGAGCCCTTGCTCAGGCCCGCCACGCCGATCGGCGGATGCGGCGCCTGCTTCGGCTTGATGTGGGGCTTGAGGAAATCGAACATCGTGTCGGGCTTGGTCACCGTCCAGTATTTGCCCTTGTGGGTCCAGGGCCCATTCTCGGTCCACATTTTCAGGATGATTTCCAGCGCCTCGCGGGTCATGTCGCGGTTCTGGCCCGACATGCCGTCGACATTGAACATCGCCCAGTCGCTCGGCAGGCCGGAGGCGGCAACACCGAAGTTCAGGCGGCCCTCGGAGAGATGGTCGAGCATCGCAACGCGGTTGGCGAGCTCCGCCGGGTGGTGATAGGGCAACAGAAAGCCACCGGGACCGAGACGAATCTTTTTCGTCTGCAGAAACGCCTGCGCCAGCAACAGGTCCGGCGACGGATGCGGCTCCCATGGCGCGGTGTGGTGCTCGCCGATCCAGGCTTCCTGGTAGCCGAGTTCGTCGAGCCAGCGCAGGACCTGCAGATCCCAGTCATGACCTTCCTTCAATCCGCACTCTGGCGGATGTGAAGGCATCGCGAAATATCCAAGTTCCATGGGTTTCCTCTCGCGTTGCTGTTTTGGACGCGTCTTGTTGCACGCAAGCGAGAGTACCTGCCTTGGTTGCGGCGGAATGATGACTGGTGCGCTGCAACGCACCGAGTTTAGCGTGTGCCGAACGTGGTCGCGCCGAACAACGCCTTCTGGCTCGATGGTTGCGAGCGCCAGTATTGCGGCGGCGCGCTCACCTCGGCGCCGAGTTCGGCCGCCGCATGCCAGCCCCAGCGCGGGTCGTAGAGCATGCCGCGGGCGAGCGCGACCATGTCCGCCTTGCCGGAGGCCACGATCTCTTCGGCCTGTTTCGGCTCGGTGATCAGGCCGACGGCCATCGTGGTGATCCCGGTGGCCTCCTTGACGGCCTGCGCGAACGGCACCTGATAGCCGGGCCCGAGCGGAATTTTTTGCAGCGGCGAAACGCCGCCCGAAGATGCATCGATCCAGTCGACGTTGCGCTTTTTCAGTTCCTTCGCAAACTCGATCGTCTGATTGATGTCCCAGCCACCCTCAACCCAGTCGGTGCATGAGACGCGAACGCCGACCGGCTTGTTCTGCGGGAATACCGCGCGCACTGCATCAAACACTTCAAGCGGAAAGCGGATGCGGTTCTGCAGGCTGCCGCCATACTGATCCGTCCGCCGGTTGGAGATGGGCGACAGAAATTGATGGAGGAGATAACCGTGCGCGCTGTGCACCTCGATTGCATCGAGGCCAAGCCGCTCGGCGCGCTTCGCAGCAGCAGCGAAGGCATCGACGACACGTTTCAAACCTGCCCCATCGAGCGCCAGCGGCGGCGGTTCATCGGCCTTGTGCGGCACGTCCGACGGTCCTTCGGGCAGCCAGCCGCCTTCGGCGACCGGGATCAACTGTCCTCCGTCCCATGGCGTATGGCTGGAGGCCTTGCGACCGGCATGAGCCAATTGCACCGTAATCGCGGCCTTCGAGTATTTGCGCACGGAAGAGAGGATCGGTTTCAGCGCGGCTTCCTGGGCATCGTTGTAGAGACCGAGACAGCCCGGCGTGATGCGGCCGATGGCCTCGACGGCGGTCGCCTCGATGCAGAACATCGAAGCACCCGACAGCGCCAGCGTGTTGATGTGCGTGAAGTGCCAGTCATTGGCCGCGCCATCGACCGCCGAATACTGGCACATCGGCGCGACCATGATGCGGTTGGCCAGTTGCAGGTCGCGCAGCCCGATCGGCGAGAAAAGCTTGCTCATGCGGATTTCCGGGAGGATTGGGGATGAAATAGCAAGGTACCTTGTAACG
Source organism: Bradyrhizobium sp. (assembly GCA_026125985.1). Lineage (GTDB taxonomy): Bacteria > Pseudomonadota > Alphaproteobacteria > Rhizobiales > Xanthobacteraceae > Bradyrhizobium. The sequence goes on along the minus strand of JAHCKB010000149.1, from coordinate 7,460 downwards.
AGCCGCCCTTTTCTGCTCAACCCGCGGGACCTGCAACCCTCCCTTTACGGTTGGACGTGGACGCGAAGGCGAGACGCGCGAGACCAACCCACAGATATCGCGTTAAATTGAAAGCGACGCCTGCACGATGGCTGGCACCGCCGGCCAAATACCCCCACAATTCATCCATGAGTTCCACGATTCTGAGCTGGGAATGCTGATGATGCCAAGAAGGCTCTTGCTCGCCTGCCTCCTCCTGCTCTGGCCAGCTGCGGCCAACGCCACCGAAATCACCGGCGTTCCGAAAATCCGCCAGGCTGACCTCGTTCAGATTGGAAATATCCGTATCCGGCTTGGGGGAATTGATGCCCCCTCCACGGACCAGCTCTGTCTCAACACCAAGGGCGAGCGCTGGACTTGCGGCATCGCCGCGCGCGACGAACTCATCAAGCATTTCGGCGGCAGAAGCTGGACTTGCCAGACCCGCGCGATTGATCGGCGCGGCCGGACCGTGGCGCGCTGTCAGTCGGCCGGAGAGGACGTTCAGAAATGGCTGGTCTCCAGCGGCTGGGCGCTGGCCTATGCGCGCTTGTCCAGGGATTACGAACCCGATCAAAGGGCCGCGCGCGAGGCCAAGGTGGGCATGTGGCAAGGCGCTTTCATCGCGCCCTGGGACTGGCGCGTGCGCAACAAGAAGACCGCCGTACTGGGCGCCACAAAGCCGCCTGAGAATGCCAGGGCCATCCTGCTGGCGTCTGCATCCGGCCCGGTCGCGCCCTCTCCTGATTGCACCATCAAGGGTAACGTCAACCGGTCCGGCGAGTGCATCTACCACCAGCCGACGAGCCGCTGGTACGCGAAGATCAAGATGAACATTGCCAAGGGAACGCGCTGGTTCTGCTCGGTCGAGGAAGCCGAGGCCGCCGGATGCCGGGAGACCCGGCGCTGACCACAGCCGGTATCAATACGCACGAACGAACGCCGCCCGGTCGGCTGCGCCGTGCCGCGGTCATCCTGCTGCTGACGGTGGCAGCCTACGTCTTGCTCGCCTATGTCGTGCTGCCGCTGCTATGGACGCATTACGAGCATCAGAAGGGGCTTGCGAGCTTCGACATGGTGACGCGGACCGCGCAGGGCATTCCGGGCGACCCCATCAATGTCGGGTTGATCGGCGACAAGCGCGAGGTCCTGTGCGCGATGCACGCCGCCGGCTGGTACCCGGCCGATCCGATCACACTCAAATCTTCCATCGAGATCGTAGGCAGCGTGCTGCTCGATCGTCCCTACAAGGACGCACCAGTGAGCAATCTGTACTATCTCGGCCGGCGCGAAGATCTCGCCTTCGAGAAGCCGATCGGCGCCAGCGCCGACCGCCGCAACCATGTCCGGTTCTGGAGGGTATTGAACGAAGGCCAGGAGAAGCGTCCGGTGTGGCTCGGCGCAGCGACGATGGATCGCGGCGTCGGCATCAGCCACTACACCGGCGCCATCACCCATCACATCGACGCTGATATCGACCTCGAGCGCAAGACATGGGCTGATGACCTCGAATCGGCCGGCATGGTGACGGCCAAGTACCAGGTCACGGGCATCGGTCCGACGCTGGCCGGCCGCAACGGAGAAGGCGATCTCTACTATACCGACGGAGAGGTCTGGATCCTTCGCCTTGTCAACGCCTGCCGGACAAACGCGGCGCCGGTGAAGGTTCTGCCCAGTCCGCTGGCGACCCGGATAAAGGATCGGGTCTGGCGCGAGATCGCCGAATTCATCAGGCGGCGGCTCCCCTGATCGTTACAATTCTGCATGAATGCACCGCTCGGGAGCCCTTTGAAATTGCGACGCGCCATGCCAGCATGGCCGACATCCAGACAAGGAAAACCAAGCAATGACCGTTCGCGCGGGCCGGGAATTTCTGGCCATCCCCGGACCCACCACGATGCCCGACGAAGTGCTGCAGGCCATGCATCGTCCGGCCCTCGATATCTATTCCCGCGAGATGATCGAGCTGAGCGACGGACTGCATGCCGATCTCTCCAGGCTGTTCGCAACCAGGAACAGGTCCTACATCCATATCGCCAACGGGCACGGCGCCTGGGAAGCGGCGATCTCCAACGTGCTGTCCCGCGGCGACAAGGTACTGGTACTGGAAAGCGGTCGCTTCGCGGTGGGCTGGGGCAATGCCGCCCAACTGATGGGCGCCGAGGTCGAGGTGCTGAAGGGCGACTGGCGCCGGGCGGTCCAGCCGGCCGAGGTGGAAGAGCGGCTGCGGCAGGACAAGGCGCACACGATCAAGGCGATCCTGGTCACGCAGGTGGACACGGCATCCGGCGTCTGGAACGACATCGAGGCAATCGGCAAGGCGATCAGGGCAAGCGGCCATCCGGCCCTCTTCATGGTCGACACCGTGGCATCGCTCGGCTGCATGCCGTTCGAGATGGACGGCTGGGGCGTCGACGTGGCGATGTCCGGCTCGCAAAAGGGCCTGATGACGCCGCCGGGGCTGGGCTTCGTCGCTGCCAGCGATCGCGCCCGTGAGGTGCACAAGAAGGCGAACATGCGCACGCCCTACTGGGACTGGACCGAGCGCGAGGGCACCGAGCATTACCGCCGATATGCCGGCACGGCACCGGTCCACCTGCTGTTCGCGTTGCGCAAGGCCATCGACATGCTGTTCGCCGAGGGCCTGGAAAACACTTTCGAGCGGCACCGCCTGCTTGGCGAGGCGGTACGCCGCGCCGTGATGCGCTGGTCGGAAGGCCAGGTTCTCAGCATCAATATCGCCGAGGCCGCCGAGCGCTCGAATACGGTCACTACCGTCCTCACAAACGGCTACGATCCGACGCCGCTGCATCGCTATTGCAAGGAGAAGTGTGGCGTCGTGCTGGGCGTCGGCATCGGCGAATTGCATGGCCAGGCCTTCCGCATCGCCCATATGGGCCATGTCAACGCGCCGATGATCCTCGGCACGCTCGGCGTGATCGAGATGGCGCTGACTGCACTGAAGATTCCGCACGGCAAGGGCGGAACCGAAGCCGCGATCGAATGGCTGGGAGAAAGTGTGAGCGCCTGATTCTTTTCTGGCCCCGCTGTCCCGGCGGCAGATCGGCATCGCATGCGCGGACGCCGATCGTGGCTTTTGATACCCAAGCATAGCGCCAACATGGCGGGGCCGTTTGCGGTTCCTGTCTCATCCGAGTGAGAGTACGTTTGAACCAGACCATCCCAGCGGGAAAACCGCAGACGCCGCCAGTCGCGCCGCGCCGGCCTCATTCCTTCACCGCGCACGGCATCACCGTCACGGACGACTACGCGTGGCTGAAGGATCCGAAGTGGCAGGAGGTGCTGCGCGATCCAGCGATCCTCGCCCCGGACATCCGCCGCTACCTCGAGGAAGAGAACGCCTATACCGAGAGCCTGCTCGGCCACACCGAACGATTGCAGAAGAAGCTGGTCGCGGAAATGCGCGGTCGCATCAAGGAGGACGACTCCAGCGTTCCCTCGCCTGACGGCCCTTATGCCTATTTCCGGAAATTTCGCGAGGGTGGGCAGCACGAGATGTTCGGCCGCATGCCGCGCAATGGCGGCGACGCCGAGATCGTGCTCGACGGCGATGCGCTGGCCGCCGACAGCAAGTATTTCAAGTTCGGGGGCAGCCGGCATTCACCCGACCACCGACTGCAGGCATGGAGCGCCGATACCACGGGGTCCGAATATTTTTCCATTCGCGTGCGCGACTGGGCGACGGGCAAGGATCTCGACGACGTTGTCGAGGAAACCGACGGCGGAATGGTCTGGAGCCGGGACGGCCGGAGCTTCTTCTACGTCAAGCTCGACGACAACCATCGCCCGATGCAGGTCTGGCGACACCGGCTCGGCGCAGGACAGGCCGAAGATATCCTGGTCTATGAGGAGCACGACTCCGGCTGGTTCACCCATCTGCACGAAAGTTCGAGCAACCGCTATTGCGTCATCGCCGGCGGTGACCACGAAACGTCGGAACAGCGCCTGATCGACCTTGCCGATCCCGACGCCCCGCCGCGCCTCATCGCCTCGCGGGAGGAAGGCGTGCAGTATTCGGCCAACGATCGCGGCGATCAGCTTTACATTCTCACCAATGTCGACGGCGCCGTCGATTTCAAGGTGGTCACCGCACCGCTTAGCTCACCGGAACGCGCCAACTGGCGCGACCTCATCCCCTATCGGGAAGGCATCTATGTGCTCGATGTCGAACTCTATGCCGGCCACATGGTGCGGCTGGAGCGGGAGAACGCCCTGGCGGCCATCGTGATCCGCGACCTCGACGGCGGCGAGGAACATGCCATCGCCTTCGACGAAGCCGCCTATTCGCTCGACACCATGGGCGGCTATGAGTTCGACACGACGAACCTGCGTTTCTCCTATTCTTCGATGACGACGCCATCTGAAGTCTATGACTACGACATGGCTGGGAGGACGCGGGTGCTGCGCAAGCGGCAGGAGATCCCCTCCGGGCACGATCCCGCCGACTACGTGACCACCCGCATCATGGCGAAGTCGCATGACGGCGCCGAAGTGCCAGTGTCGATCCTGCATCGCAGGGATTTCGTGCGCGACGGACGCGCGCCGCTGCTGCTCTACGGCTACGGCTCCTACGGCCATGCGATGCCAGCGTCCTTCAGCGCCAACCGGCTGTCGCTGGTCGATCGCGGCTTCGTCTATGCCATTGCGCATATCCGCGGCGGTTCGGACAAGGGCTGGGGCTGGTATCTCGATGGCAAGCGCGAGAAGAAGACCAATACGTTCGACGATTTCGCCGCAGCAGGTCGCGCACTGATCGAGGCGAAGTACACCGGCGTCAAGCGGATCGTGGGCCATGGTGGCAGCGCCGGCGGCATGCTGATGGGCGCGGTCGCCAACCGCGCCGGCGATCTCTTCGCGGGCATCGTCGCCGAAGTGCCGTTCGTCGACGTGCTCAACACCATGCTGGACGACACGCTGCCGCTGACGCCTCCGGAATGGCCGGAATGGGGCAATCCGATCGAGAGCGGGACAGACTTTCGCACCATCCTGTCCTATTCGCCCTACGACAACGTCGCGGCCAAGGACTATCCGGCGATTCTGGCGATGGGTGGTCTCACCGATCCGCGCGTCACCTATTGGGAGCCGGCGAAATGGATCGCGCGGCTGCGCGCAACCATGACCTCAGGCGGCCCCGTTCTGTTGCGCACCAACATGGGCGCCGGCCATGGCGGCGCGTCCGGCCGCTTCAACCGCCTCGACGAGATTGCGATCGTCTACGCCTTTGCGCTGTGGGCGGTGGGGCTTGCCGACAAGGCGGAGGCCTGACGGGCGGCGACGGAGGCTCGAATGCGACGCTATCGGAAGAAGGATTTTCCTGTCTACAACGTGCGCCGCTTCCTCGAACCGGGGCCGATCGTGCTGGTCAGTTCCGCCCACAAGGACCAGACCAACATCATGACCATGGGTTGGCACATGGTCATGGAGTTTTCTCCCGCTTTGGTCGGTTGCCTGATTTCGGGCGCGAACCACAGCCATGACCTGATCCGCAACAGCCGGCAATGCGTGATCAACATCCCGACCGTCGACATCGCCGAGACCGTGGTGAAGATCGGCAACAGCTCGGGGCGCGATATCGACAAATTCGCCGAGTTCGGCCTCACACCCAGGCCCGGCACGCACGTCCGCGCACCGCTGATCGAGGAATGCTACGCCAATTTCGAGTGCACGCTGGCCGACGGAGCCTGGGTCAACAAATACAACGTCTTCGTTTTCGAGGTAGTGAAGGCGCATGTGGCGACATCACCGAAGGTGCCGAAGACCATCCACTATCGTGGCGACGGCGAGTTCATGATTTCGGGTGAGGAGACGAAGAAGTATCGCAGGCTTTTCCGGCCCGGCATGTTGTAAGCCAGCAAGGGCTCCGGCAGCGCCCGCTATCTGCCGTTCTTCTTCCGCCATGCGGCGAAATCGGCCAGCGTCTTTTCTTCTGTCGCCGGATAAAGGCCAAAGATACCACGTCCCTTCTGCACCTCCTCCGTGACGAAGTCCTCGAAGGCGGTCATCTCGAAGGCCTCCTCGGCGATCTCGTCGGCGAGATGCGCGGGTATCACGATGACGCCGTCAGCATCGCCAAGAATGACGTCACCGGGAAACACCGGCGCATCGCCGCATCCGATCGGCACGTTGATGTCGATCGCCTGGTGCAGCGTCAGGTTCGTCGGCGCGCTCGGTCGGTGGTGATAGGCGGGAAAGCCAAGCCTTGCGATCTCGGCGGAATCGCGAAAACCGCCGTCGGTGACGACACCGGCGCATCCTCGCTTCATCAGCCGTGTCACCAGGATGGCGCCGGCAGATGCCGCGCGCGCGTCCTTGCGGCTGTCCATGACCAGCACTGCGCCGGGAGGGCAGTCCTCGATCGCCTTGCGCTGCGGATGCGAGCGGTCGCGGAAGACGTCGATCTTGTTCAGATCTTCGCGCGCAGGCATGTAGCGCAAGGTGAAGGCCTCGCCGACCAGCGTCGGCTGATCCACGCTGAGCGGGCGAACGTCCTGGATCATCTGGATGCGAAAGCCGCGCTTGAACAGCGCGGTCGCCACGGTGGCCGTGGAAATGCTCTTGAGCTTGTTGCGGGTGGCGTCGCTGAGCTTGCTCATGTGGCTGTCTCAATAAATCGACGGTTCGCTGACGGGCGCGCCAAAGCCCGTCTCGAGGAAATCGAAGTCGCAGCCTTCATCGGCCTGCTTGATGTGCTTTGAGAACATCCAGCCATAGCCGCGTTCGAAGCGGCGTTCCGGCTGCTTCCATTCGGCGCGGCGTTTTGCCAGTTCCGCTTCGGACACATCGAGGTTGATGGTGCGCGCGGCCACATCCAGCGTGATGCGGTCGCCGTTTCTCACCAGCGCCAGCGGCCCGCCGACGAAGGATTCCGGCGCGACATGCAGGATGCAGGCGCCGTAGGAAGTGCCGCTCATACGCGCATCGGACAGTCGCACCATGTCGCGCACACCCTGCTTCACGAGCTTCGTCGGAATCGGCAGCATGCCCCATTCCGGCATGCCCGGCCCGCCCTGCGGTCCGGCATTACGCAGAATCAGTACATGGTCGGCGGTGACGTCGAGATCGGGATCGTCGATCGCCTTCTTCATCGAGGGGTAGTCGTCGAACACCAGCGCCGGCCCGGTATGTTTCAGGAAACGTGGCTCGCAGGCCGAGGGCTTGATCACGCAGCCATCGGGCGCGAGATTGCCCTTCAGCACGGCAAGTGCGCCTTCCTTGTAGATCGGATTCTCTACGGTACGGATGACGTCGTCATTGTAGACTTCGGCACGCGCAATATTGTCTCCCAGCGACTTGCCGGTCACCGTGATGCAGTCGAGATGCAGGTGCCCCTTGATCCGGCTCATCAGCCCCGGAAGCCCGCCGGCGTAGAAGAAGTCCTCCATGAGGTAGGTATCGCCGCTCGGCCGCACATTGGCGATCAC
>JAHCKB010000148.1 GCA_026125985.1 Bradyrhizobium sp. | reverse complement strand
TCGAGGTGTTGTCGGTATTCATCACGCCATGGATGAAGCCGACCAAGAGCCAGCGCGCCACCAGATCGGCCTGCCGGGCGATCACGGCATCGAGCAGCGCATGATAGGGGCGGTCGGCCTGCGCCAGCTCCGGATAGTGACGGCCGATGGCATGATCGGCGAGGCGGCGCACCCCGTCGGTGTCGCCGCGCGCCGCGAAGAACTGGAAGGTGCCGACGCGGATATGGCTTGACGCCACACGGGTCAGCACGGCGCCCGGCAACATGGTCTCGCGCATCACGCCTTCGCCGGAAATGACGGCGGCGAGCGAACGCGTGGTGGGAATGCCGAGCCGGAACATGGCTTCGCTGACGATGTATTCGCGCAGCACCGGACCGAGCGCGGCGCGGCCGTCGCCCCGGCGCGAAAACGGGGTCGGACCCGAGCCCTTGAGCTGGATGTCGCGGCGGACGCCGTCCCTGTCGATGATTTCGCCGAGCAGGATGGCGCGGCCGTCGCCAAGCTGGGGCACGAAATGCCCGAACTGGTGGCCGGCATAGGCCATGGCGATGGGGTCTGCGCCCTCGGGCAGGCGTTTTCCGGAGAGGATTTCGGCCCCTTCCGGCGTGGCGAGCTGGTCCGGATCGAGCCCGAGCTGCACCGCAAGCCCTCGGTTCAGCTTGACCAGCCGGGGGCTTGCTACCGGGGTGGGCGCCACGCGGGCAAAGAAATTCGCCGGTAGCGCCGCATAGGTATGCTCGAACGGGAATTGCAGCGTCATGGGCTCAACATAGGCGCGGGAAGCGCCTTTTTCGAGCCCGGAAGAGGTGCCTGATTTGTTGCCGCACCCCGTTCCGTCGGGTAAACCCTCCGGCAATTCGGGCTCGGCTTCAGCCCCCGATTCGATCCCTCCGACAGCCGTTTTCTGGAAATTCCATGCATCGTTACCGGTCACACACCTGCGGCGCGCTCCGCGAGAGCAACATTGGCGAACAGGTCCGCCTGTCCGGCTGGTGCCACCGCATCCGCGACCATGGCGGTTTGCTGTTCATCGATCTCCGCGACCACTACGGACTGACCCAGTGCGTTGCCGACCCGGACTCGCCCGCCTTCAAGACCGCCGAAAAACTGCGTTCGGAATGGGTGGTGCGGATCGACGGCAAGGTGCGCCGCCGCCCCGAGGGCACCGACAATCCGGAACTTTCGACCGGCATGATCGAGCTCTATGTCAGCGAGATCGAGGTGCTGGGCGCCGCCGACGAGCTGCCGATGCCTGTTTTCGGCGATCAGGAATATCCTGAAGATATCAGGCTCAAATACCGCTTCCTCGACCTGCGCCGCGACAAGCTGCACGAGAACATCATGACGCGCGGCGCGGTCATCGATTCCATTCGCAGGCGCATGAAGGAGACCGGCTTCTTCGAATTCCAGACCCCGATCCTGACCGCATCCTCGCCGGAAGGCGCGCGCGACTTTCTGGTGCCCTCGCGCATCCATCCCGGCAAGTTCTACGCGCTGCCGCAAGCGCCGCAGCAGTACAAGCAGCTCCTGATGATGTCGGGCTTCGACCGCTACTTCCAGATCGCGCCCTGCTTCCGCGACGAGGACCCGCGCGCCGACCGCATGCCGGGCGAGTTCTACCAGCTCGACGTCGAGATGAGCTTCGTGACCCAGGAGGACGTCTTCGCGGCCATCGAGCCGGTGATGCACGGCGTCTTCACCGAGTTCGGCGAGGGCAAGCCGGTCACCGCCTATCCGTTCCCGCGCATCCCGTACCGCGAGGCGATCGCCAAATACGGCTCCGACAAGCCCGACCTGCGCAACCCGATCGTCATGCAGGAAGTGTCGGAGCATTTCCGCGGCTCCGGCTTCAAGGTTTTCGCGCGCATGCTGGAAGACCCGAAGAACCAGGTCTGGGCGATCCCCGGCAAGGGCGGCGGCTCGCGCGCATTCTGCGACCGCATGAACTCATGGGCGCAGGGCGAGGGCCAGCCCGGCCTCGGCTACATCATGTGGCGCGAAGGCGGAGAGGGCGCGGGGCCGCTTGCCAACAACATCGGCCCCGACCGTACGGCCGCGATCCGGGCGCAGCTCGGCCTGAACGAGGGCGACGCAGCTTTCTTCGTGGCCGGTGATCCCGACAAGTTCTGGAAGTTCTCCGGCCTTGCACGCACCAAGCTCGGCGAGGAGCTGAACCTGATCGACAAGGACCGGTTCGAGTTTGCCTGGATCGTCGACTTCCCGATGTACGAGTACGACGAAGAGAACAAGAAGGTCGACTTTTCGCACAATCCGTTCTCGATGCCGCAGGGCGGCCTCGAGGCGCTGCAGATGCAGGACCCGCTCTCCATCAAGGCGTTCCAGTACGACATCGCCTGCAACGGCTACGAGCTCGCCTCAGGCGGCATTCGCAATCATCGGCCGGATGCGATGGTGAAGGCGTTCGAGATCGCAGGCTACGGCGAGCAGGACGTCGTCGAACGCTTCGGCGGCATGTATCGCGCGTTCCACTACGGCGCCCCGCCGCATGGCGGCATGGCGGCCGGCGTCGACCGTATCGTGATGCTCCTGTGCGGCACGACGAATCTGCGCGAGGTTTCGCTGTTCCCGATGAACCAGCAGGCCGTCGACCTGCTCATGGGCGCGCCCTCCGAGGTCGCGCCGAAGCAGTTGCGCGAGCTTCACATCCGGCTCAATCTGCCGCAAAACTGAGACAAAGCTCCGATATTTCCGCATCGGGGTGGAGGAAGCTCCCGGGGGAAGCCGTGCATGCCGTCTTATTCCGATGAACTCCATGCGGCGGCGCTGGCCTATCATCGGCTGCCGCGGCCGGGAAAACTTGAAATTCAGGCCACCAAGCCGCTCGCCAACCAGCGCGACCTGGCGCTGGCCTATTCGCCGGGCGTGGCCGCCGCCTGCACCGAGATCGCGAATAATCCGGCCGAAGCGGCTTCCCTGACGGCGCGCGCCAACCTCGTTGCGGTGGTCACCAACGGCTCGGCTGTGCTCGGCCTCGGCAATATCGGCCCGCTTGCTTCCAAACCCGTGATGGAAGGCAAGGCGGTGCTGTTCAAGAAATTTGCCGGCATTGACGTGTTCGACATCGAGATTGCGGCGGACACGATCGAGCGCGTGGTCGACACGGTGGCCGCGCTGGAGCCGACCTTCGGCGGCATCAACCTCGAGGACATCCGCGGGCCGGAGTGCTTCGAGATCGAGGCACGGCTGAAGGAGCGCATGAAGATTCCGGTCTTCCACGACGACCAGCATGGCACCGCCATCATCGTGGCTGCGGCAATCGTCAATGGTCTCCTGATCAACGGCAAGAAGCTGCCGGACGTGAAGATCGTCGCCTCCGGCGCGGGAGCGGCCGCGATTGCGACGCTCAACCTGCTGGTGTCGATGGGCGCCAAGCGCAGCAACATCTGGGTCTGTGACATCGACGGCGTCGTGCATGAAGGGCGCAACACGCAGATGGACCGCTGGAAGGCGGTCTATGCCCAGAAGACCGACAAGCGCACGCTGGCGGAGGTAATTGGCGGAGCGGATATCTTCATCGGCCTGTCGGCGCCCAACGTGCTCAGGCCCGAGATGGTCAAGCAGATGGCGGACAAGCCGCTGGTGATGGCGCTGGCCAATCCCGTGCCGGAAATCATGCCCGAGGAAGCGAGGGCGGCGCGGCCGGATGCGATGATCTGCACGGGGAGGTCCGACTTCCCGAACCAGGTCAACAATGTGCTCTGCTTTCCCTTCATCTTCCGCGGTGCGCTGGATGTCGGGGCCACCGCCATCAACGAGGAGATGAAGCACGCGGCCGTCGAGGCTATCGCCCAGCTCGCGCGCGACCCGCCGTCCGATGCCGTTGCACAAGGGTTCGACACCGGTGAAACGCAGGGCTTCGGCCCGGGCTCTCTCATCCCGAGTCCGTTCGACCCGCGCCTGATCCTGCGGATCGCACCCGCCGTCGCCAGGGCGGCGATGGATTCCGGCGTGGCGACCCGTCCGATCACGAATTTCGACGAGTACAGCGCCCAGCTCGAGCGCTATTCGTTCCGCTCCGGGCTGACCATGAAGCCGGTCTTCGCCAAGGCGAAGACCCAACCGGTACGCGTGGTCTACGCCGAGGGCGAAGACGAGCGCGTGCTGCGCGCGACGCAGGTTGTGCTGGAGGAGAAGATCGCGCGGCCGATCCTGGTCGGACGGCCTTCCGTGGTCGAAGCGCGGATCAAGCGCTTCGGCCTCTCGATCCGATCGGGGCGGGACTTCGACCTCGTCAATCCCGAGGACGATCCGCGCTATCGGGCCTATGTGCAATCCTATATCGACATCGCCGGCCGGCGCGGCGTCACCCCGGATGGGGCGCGTACTGTGGTTCGGACCAACAATACGGTGATCGCGGCGCTGGCGGTGGCGCGGGGCGAGGCCGACGCCATGCTGTGCGGTGTCGGCGGCCGCTACATGAGCCACCTGCGTCACGTCCGGGATATCGTGGGTTTCCTGCCTGGTGTCAGCGAATATGCGGCGCTGACGCTGCTGATCACCAGCAAGGGTGCCTATTTCTTCGCCGACACGCATGTGCGGCCGAACCCGAGCGCGGAGGAATTGGCGGAAGTCGCCTCGCTTGCTGCGCTGCATGTGCAGCGCTTCAACATCACGCCGAGAATAGCCTTCGTGTCACATTCCGATTTCGGAAGCTATGATACGGACTCCTCGCGCAAGATGCGGCGGGCCACGCAACTGCTGAAGGACAAGCACCCGGAGATCGAGGCCGATGGCGAGATGCAGGGTGATACCGCGCTGTCGGCAGCGGCACGCAAGCTGGTGCTGCCGCAGTCCGACCTGGAAGGCGAGGCGAATATCCTGATCATGCCGAACCTCGATACGGCCAACATTGCCTATCAGATGATCAAGTCGCTGGCCGACGCATTGCCGGTGGGGCCGATTCTGATCGGCCCGGCGCGGCCGGTGCACATCCTCACCAAATCGGTCACGGCGCGCGGCATCCTCAACATGACCGCGGTCGCCGCTGTCGAGGCCCAGGAACGGGCCGGGCGGCTGCAGCCGAGCCTGTTCGGCTAGCAGAGGCCTCGGGGAAGGATTGCGGATTCCAGGGATGATTTGAAAAGCTGGAGCGAAACGACCATAATCGATGCAGCGACGTCCGCTTTCCTGATTTGAGAGGCCTGTCATGCCAGCGTTGATTACTTTCGGGCGGATCCTGTTTGCCGTGCTGTTTGTCTACACGGGCGCCACGAAACTCTTCGCCATTCAGGCCACCTCCGATTTCATCGCCGCCAAGGTGGCGATTCCGGCGGTCCTTGCGCCATACACCGCACAGGTGGAAACCATGACCGGCATGACCACGCCGCAAATGCTGGCGATCGGTGTCGGCGTCTTCGAAGTGATTGCCGGTTTGATGATTGCCCTCAACGTCCTGGCGAGGTTCTTTGCGATCCTCCTGATCATTTTCACGCTCGTGGCCACCTTCTACTTCCACGACTTCTGGAATCAGGCCCCTCCCGACAACGCCAAGACCTTGATCGACGCGCTGAAGAATCTCTCGCTGGTCGGCGCTCTCTTCATCATCGCCGGCTATGGCAAGGGGCCGCGATCGGTAGAGCCGGCCTATGGGGATGTGTAGCGTCTAGCTCCGCCGCCATGGCGTGACGCTCACGCCATCCTGAGGATCCAGCATCTGGGCTTCGCCCGGCTTCAGGCCATGCGCTGCGAGAATCTGCTGCGGCGTTTTCTCGCCGACTCCTGGAAAGCAGGGCTCGCCGCCCGGCAGCCGCACCTTCGGCGCTATCGACAGCCAGAACGTGTCGTAACGGTCCATGAACATGTCGAACACGTCGGGGCCGCCGATGATCGCGACGGTGCCGGATGTCACGCCCGCGCGTTCGCAGGCCTCCTCGAAGGTCGCGCCGGCAGGATTCCAGAGCAGGGCGTTGGCGTTCGACGGATCCGGTGCGGTGGCGGCAACCCGGTGAGTCAGGATGATCCGCTTGCGCCTGGGCGAGTTCGGCTGGTCCTCGTGGGAGTTTCGGCCGTGCACAATCAGCGCTGCGCGATCGAGGGCGGCGGAGAAGAACCGCTTGTCACCCTCGAACTTCAGCTCGTCCGGCATGACGTTTCGCGCATCGGCCAGCATGCCATCGCCGGAGACGATGACATAGCCCTCGAAACGCAAGCCAGGCACCGAGACGTCCGGTTGGCGGCTATTCCGAAACCGTTTTCACGACGCTGCTGAGCGGACGAGAGCTCGCAGTCGGCAGCTTGAGGTCCTTGATGATGGCCTCGTCATACTGTGCCATCGTCTGCACCGGCGCCTTGGCGCGCATGGCGACCACCTTGTAGCCGCCGGCCTTCAGTCGCTTCAACAGTTCGGGCAGCGCTTCGGCGGTGTGCTTGTGGAAGTCATGCATCAGCACGATGCCCTTGCCGTTCTTCTCCAGCTTGCGCATCACGTTGTCGATGATCTGCTTCGCCGAGCGCGCCTTGAAGTCGAAGGAGTCGAGATCGCAGGAGAAGATCGCGATGTTGCGCTCGCCGAGATAGGTGACCATTTCCGCCGGATGCTGAAGCGCCGGGAAGCGGAAGAAGGGCGCAGGCGCAATGCCGCCCAGCGCCCATTTGGTCGCGCTGATTCCCTTTTCGATCTCCTCCTTGCGCTGATCCTCGCTCAGCTTCTTGTTGACCAGCGCGATATGCGACCATGTGTGGGTGCCGACGGTGTGGCCGGCCGCGTAGACCTGCTTGAGAATTTCCGGATAGTAGGTCGCGTGCTTGCCGATGATGAAGAAGATGCCGGTGGTGCATTCCTCGGCGAGCGCCTTGAGCACTCCCGGAGTGTTGCCGAGCCAGGGGCCATCGTCGAAGGTCAGCACCACTTCCTTCTCTTTCAGGAAGTCCAGCTCCTTGAAATGCTCGAAGCCGAAGCCCGGGCCGCCCGTGGTGTCGATTTCGACGGTGCGGCCGACGCCGAGCGCGTTCGGATTAGTGCAGGCGGCGCGCGCCGGTTGCGCGGGCTGCGCCGCGGCGGCTGCGGGAGCAGGGGCGGCCGCCGCAGGGGCGGGTGCTGTGGCCGCAGCCGGGATGGCCATGGCTGGTTTCGCCGGAGAGGTCTGCGACCATGCTGCGCTGGAGGCGAGCAAGGAAATCGTGCTCGCAACAAAAAGGCCTGCCGCAATTCGCATGTTGTTTTCCCTGAAGTTTTCCCTGCGCCCGAGCCGGGCTTCTTGGCCTGCCGGGTCAATTCCCGCCCCACCGGACAGTACTCTATTTTGAGCGGTTCCGCCAACGCAACGGTGCCGGGAACACACCACGACTTTGTCGCGGGGGCCGTCTCAATAATCGAGCCTTACGAGGCCGCCAGGGCTCGCGCGATTGCTGTCTTGACGCGTGTGTCCGTCGGCTCGACGCTTTCGGCGAAAACCTCAGAAATATATCCCTCGCGGCCGATCAGATATTTGTGGAAGTTCCAGCGCGGAACCTCCCTGGGACGCGCCTCGGCGGCCCACTTGTAGAATGGATGGGCGTTCGGCCCTTTTACGGCCACCTTGCCGGCCATCGGGAACGTGACACCGTAGTGATGCTGCGCCGTATCGACGATTTCCTTGGTGCCGCCCGGTTCCTGTCCTCCGAAATCGTTGGACGGAACGCCGATGATGACCAAACCGCGGTCACGAAACTCGGCCCACAGTTCCTGCAGGCCGGCGTATTGCGGCGTGTAGCCACAGAGCGAGGCGGTATTGACGATCAGCATTGGCCGGCCGGTGAATTCGGCAAGCCTGATGTCGTTGCCGGAGAGTGCGGGAAACGAGAAGACGTAGGCGGATATCTTGCTCATGTTGGCCTGGGCCCGCGCGATTCGGGAGCGGGAGAATCCCGCGACTGCGGCCAGTGATGCTGCAACAAACGTCCGGCGGTCGGTCATGGCCATCCTCTGATCATGCTGAGCGAGCAGAGCATACCCCGGCGACAAACGAGGCGGCTTTCAACAAGCCGTTACGATCTGGCCGGACACCAGGGCAGGGGTAACAGCGGCATATAGTAGTTGTTCCACTCGCAGATCGATTGCGGGCCTGTGCGCTTGAAGGCGTACTTCACGGGCTCGGCCTGACCGATGGCGAGGTGGAGCCCCAACAACACCATTCCGGTCACGTAGGTCCATCTGGCGAAGCGCAGGTCGGAGAGGCGATCGAGCAGGATGGCGCCGGACAGAATGATCAGGGGATCGGTAAAGATGAAATATTCCGTCTTCAGGCCGCGCCGCACCCCAAGCGTATCGATGCCAATGGCGGCGAGCAGAACAGCCAGCGCCTGAAACGCCGCGAGGCGCTCGCCGCGCCGCCACACCATGACGATGCCCGGTACGATCAACCAGGTCAGGAAGACGGTCGGCCGCGCCGAGGAATGCAGGACGAACGTATAGCGCGCGAGTACGGAGCCGATGCCTTCCAGCAGCAGACGAAGTATTCCTGAGATTCCCGAACCGCTCGCGGCTTCGCCGGTCGCAGCATCGGCAAAGGTCAGCATTTTTTCGAGGGGATTGGCGATCGCGATCACGTTGCGGCTGTCATACGCGAGATAAAGCAGGAGCAGCGTGAGCGAGGCGCCCGCGATCACCGCAAACATCGAGGTAAGCGTCTCGGCCACGCTTACACGCCAGATCGCTGCATAAGCGATCATGCAGGCGCCAACCAGCGCCACCAGTGCTGTCTGATAGACGCCGTAGCGTCCGATCAGGAGCGGCCGGAAATGAGCCCCATCGATCAGTGCGCGGTCGAAGCCGGCTGATATCAGCGGCCAGGCCATTCCCACGGCGGCGCCGGCGACGACGGTGGTTGCGGCTGTCATCAGCCAGGCGGCAGGATTGTTGCGCCAGAAGCCAACGCTTGCGCTCTTCGCGCTGCCGAATGGCAGGATGACGAGGGGCAGGGCGCCGATCAGCAGGATCGCCTGTACCTTGTTCTCGAGGCCCAGCACGCACAGCGCCGCAGCGAGCCCCAGCGCCAGCGGCCGGGCCAGGCCGGCGCGTCGTCCGACGATGATGAGGATCAGCAGCGCGAAAACCACCGGAAGCGCGGCAATCAGCTCGCTGCGCAGGATGCGCGAATGCACGGCAATACCGCCGGAGAATGCGAATGCGAGCGTTGCCAGCAGCGCCACGCGCCAGTCGCGCAGGATGGCGCGCATGAGGGCGGCGAATATCAGCACGCTGCCTGCCGCGATCAGCAATACGAGAAGGCGGCCCGCGCGTACCGCGTGCGTCATCGCCGCGTCGAAGGCCGTGGCTTCGGATGAAGGTGGTATGGATGACAGCGACCACGCATCGAGCAATCCAAGCCCGTGCAGGAAGGCGAACCAGTGCTTGACGGTGAGGATCGTCAGATAGGCGGTGTGGTCGAAAAAGTGTTGCGGCTTGCCGTCGTTCATGGCGAGCGCGCTGTAGATCACCATGAAGTCCATATCGGCGTTGCGCCAGTAGATCACGGCGTAACCGAACAGGAAGAACGACAACGCGAGGCCGGCGACGATGGCGGCGAGCCCCCACCGCCAGCCGAGGAACGTCAGCCGGTCGAACGCATCGCGGCGCGATGATGCCGTTACAGCGGGAGAGAGAGGTTCATCCATGGCGGCGGTTTAGCACAGAAGCGGCGGGCCGCCTGACCGGGCCTACCGCAGCCTGACGATGAAGTCGGTGCCTTCGCCGGTCTCGCCCTGATTGATCCCCTGATCGGACACGATGATCGAACCGCCCGAGTTCAACGATTCCGCGATCTTGATCATCACCTCCTGCGGGATGGTGATGCGATCGAGCGCCTCGGCGGCGGTGTTCGTCGCCGGTGCAGGTTTGGTCTCGGCGGGAGGGGTGTGCGCCGCCTTGCGGCGCCGGCCCGTCCGTTCGCTCTCCGCGCGATTTTGCGCGTTGCGTGCAGTGACCGGCAGCGACACTGCGGACCAGCGAAGCAGGTTCGGGTCCGCTTTGTCCACTTCGGCGGTGAAGACATGCGTGCCGAGCAACTTGTCGCTCTCCGCAATGGTCACGGGCATGTCGAATACCGGCTTGAAGTTCTGCCGGACGTAGAGCTTGCTGTCCTTGCGGCTGATGAAGACCGCGACCCGCCCGTCCGGCTTCAATTCAAATTTGGCCTTCTCCAGACCGGGCAGACGGGAGGCATCCTTCTTCGTCGGTTCTTCGGAGACCGCCTTCTCGGCTGGCTTGTCAGCGGCCTTCTCCGGGGCCCTCTCTGCTGCCGCGGATTCGTTCGTCTTGGCCGTGTCGGCCTTCGAGATCTCCGTCGTGGCTTCAGCAGGCGCAGTTCCGGCGGTGGCCTCTGCCTTTGGATCGGTCGTCGGCCCGACGCGCTTGTCCTCTGCATTGGCGCTGACCGAGGCCGGGCTTGATTTGACTTCACCGGTCACGATGTCGTCGGAATTCGTCTCCGTTGCCTTGCCGTCAGATGTGACGGATGCTGCTGCCCTGGCAGGCGCAGGATCGACTTCCGGCCTGGCTGCTTCGGATTTCGCAGCCGTTTCGGGCGCGGCTTCCTCGACCTTCGTTTCCTCGCTCCTTGCGGCTTCCGTCTTGCGCGCTGTCTCTGCCGCACCGGATGCGATGGCCGGCGAAGCATCGGACATGGTGACGGTCGCGTTCACCGGCAGCACGCCGCTGGCGTCCGCCGTATGGGTGCGCGCATGGCCCACCGTCGAGCGAAGGTCGAGTCTTGCCTCGGCGGTGTCTGTCGGATTGCCGATCTCACGCGCGGCGTCGGCGCCTTTGTCGGATTTGACCCCCAGCGGCGCATCGACCTGCGGGGCTTCTTCGGCGACCGGCTGCGGCGCCACCTTCTGCGTGACCAGCAGGGGATGCGAGAATGACACCGGCGTCATTTCGCCAGGCGTGACCAGCACGCGGGCGCCCATCCGGGTCCAGATCCACATCTTCTGTGCGAACGCCATCGGCATGCGGATGCAGCCATGCGAGGCCGGATAACCCGGCAACACACCCTGATGCATCGCGATACCCGACCAGGTGATGCGTTGCATGTAGGGCATCGGCGCGCCGCTATAGATATTGGAATGGTGCATCTTGCGCTTCTGGATGATGCTGAAGACACCCATGGGCGTCGGATGACCCCTGGTGCCGGTCGAGACCGGGCCCTCTGCGAACAGCCCATTGGAGTCGTAGACCCGCACCTTCTGCTGATCGATCGATATGGAAATAATGAGCGGACCTTGCGGCTTGGCGCCGGCGGCGGCCTCCTTTTCGGCAGCCTTCGTTTTCTTGTCGATGACGTTGCGACGGACCTTGGGGCGCCGCG
>JAHCKB010000147.1 GCA_026125985.1 Bradyrhizobium sp. | reverse complement strand
GCTACAGATCCCTGACGGTGGCGACTTACGGCATCCAGGAAATCCACACGTCACAGCTTGCGAACAATCTATCCCGCGCGACCTTGATCGGACTTACTCTTCTGACCGCGACCGCTTCGTCCGCCATGGGCGGCAGCAGCTTCGCAAAGGAAGCTGCGATCACCCTCGATCAGGCCCGCGCCGCCGCGACGAAGGCGCAGCCGGGCACAATTCTCGATCAGGAGCTCGAGCACCGCAAGGGCGGCTCCGGCTTGCGTTACTCCTTCGACATCAAGGTCGGGGCGATCACCCACGAAGTTGGCATCGACGCCAAAACCGGAACCGTTCTGCAGAACTCGGCTGAAAAGCGATGATGTGACGCGGTCGACCATTCGGAGACAGGATCATGACCCGTGCAAGCCCCTCACGGCCCCATTCCCTCGCTATAGCCGGCATTCTCGCCGCGAGCCTGGGCCTGGGACCACATATTATGACAACTGCGATGGCGGAGGATACCGTGATCGCTCCGGAGAAGAATCCCCCGGGCGACATTCCAGACAGTCAGGTGTTCATCGAATATCGCTCGCCGCTCGGGTTCACCATCAAGGTACCGGAGGGTTGGGCGCGTCGTGAGACAAAAAGCGGCGTCACGTTCAGCGACAAGTACAACACGGTGCGGACGACAATTGAAGAACACGTTGAACCGCTCACGATTGCCGTTGTGAAAAACGAATTGACGGCTCAACTCGAGATGTCCGGTAAGGCGGTACGAATCTCGGGGGTCACATTAACGAGTGTTCCTTCGGGGCCGGCCATCGTCATCTCATACGCTTCGAATTCGGATGCAAATCCGGTGACCAACAAGGCGATCCGCCTGGAGAACGAACGTTACTTCTTCTGGAAGGGCGGTAAGCTTACCACCTTGACTCTGTCGGCGCCATACGGCGCGGACGACGCCGATCAGTGGCTCCTGATGGCGAAGAGCTTTAGGTGGCTCTGATGATAACGACCACGACGACGCAAAGCTGCGAATATCGTTGCAACATCGTCTGCGTCGTTTGGCGACCGCAAGGCTTCGCGACGCTGGCCGTTCGCCGCGCGATGAGAGAGCTGCAAACTGAACAATCAATGGGGCGCATCCTATGATCGCGATGGAAAATCAGCGTGTTTCGACCATGCTCAACAAGGTTCCGGAAATCACTATCTCGTTCTGGATCATCAAGGCCCTGGCCGTGACCGTCGGCGAGACGGCCGCCGATTTCCTGAACACAAATCTGGGTTTTGGACTCACGGTCACCTCGTGGATTATGAGTGCGTTTCTTGCCGTCGCACTGATCGTACAGTTCGCGCGCAAAAAATATGTCCCGTCGATCTACTGGATCTCCGTCGTGCTCATCAGCGTCGTCGGCACCTTGATTACAGACAATCTCGTCGACAACCTCGGCATCAGTCTCAAGGCGACCACGCTCTTTTTCGGCATGGCGCTGCTCGTCACATTCGCCGTGTGGTATGCGGTTGAGCGAACACTGTCGATCCATACAATCTATACGACGCGCCGCGAAGCGTTCTACTGGCTCGCTATTTTGCTCACCTTCGCTCTCGGCACGGCGGGCGGGGATCTCACAGCAGAAGGGCTGGGGCTGGGTTACGCACAGGCGGGACTCATATTCGGCGCGCTAATCGCGGTCGTCGCATTCGCCTACTATTTCCTGAAGATGGATGCGGTTCTGTCATTCTGGCTCGCCTATATTCTGACCCGCCCGTTGGGAGCTTCGTTCGGCGATCTGCTTTCGCAGCCGCTCGACAAGGGCGGACTGGGGCTCGGCACGACGCTCACCAGCGTGATCTTCTTCGTATGCATTTTCGGCCTCATTGTTTTTATGACTATCAGACATGGCAATCGCGGATCGTCCTATAAAGCATCCGGTAAAAGCTGAAGTTTGCATTCAGATCCGGCGACCTTCAAACGAGCACAAGTTCGTTTGGAGGTCGCCGGATTCGTGCAGGGCCTGGTGTTCGTGTCCTCCGGCGATAGCCATTGGCTTGAGTATGGGTCGGATTCCGCGATCCATCCGCGATCAGAGACAGACGGGAGTCTGCGAGCAGCCGAACCCCTTATTCGCCACTAAGTCCCGACGATTATGTTTTCGAACGGGCACCTCGCACGAGAAACCGACATGTCTCAAAAACAATGTGAATCCGGATCGCGCCAATGGTGCATCCAAAAGGTCAGAACGACCGCCGGAGGAGGGCTTTGATGGCGGCTATTCAGGCCTTCGACCTCTATCGCTTCTTTCACACGCGCGACTCCGAAACGTTGGCTTTGCGCGGCGTAAACTTGCGGATCGAGGCAGGAGAGATGATTGCCATGGTCGGGCCCTCCGGGAGCGGAAAGTCGACGTTGCTGTCCTGTCTCGCGGGGCTCGACGAGCCAGACGGCGGATACGTCGAGCTCTCCGGCGAGCGCCTCACAACACTCCGGCCCGAAGCCGTGCGGGCGAGCCGCCGAGCGGAGGGCATCGGCATTCTGATGCAGCCCGGAAACTTGTTTCCGACTTTGTCCATTGCCGACAACGTCAGGCTGCCGATGGCCATGATCGGCAAACCGAACGCGGCAAGGATTGGAGCGCTCTTGCATGACGTCGACCTCACAGACCGCCAGCATGCCCGTCCAGGCCATTTGTCAGGTGGCGAAGCGGCGCGAGCCGGATTGGCCGTCGCTCTGGCCACCTCCCCGCGCGTTCTTTTTGCCGATGAGCCCACAGGGCAAGTCGACGCCGCGGCAGAGGAGCGCGTGCTGGATCTTCTTGGCAGACAACGCGCGGCCGGGACTGCAATTTTGATTGCGACACATAGCCAGGCGCTCGCCGGACGGGCGGACCGGGTCATTCGCCTCGAAGACGGACGTATTGTCGATGTCTAAATCATTCATCCAAGCGATCGACGTCGCCAGGCAGTTTCGGCAGGCCAACAGAACTGTCGAAGCCCTGCTTCCTGCCTCATTCGTCGTCCGGTCTGGCGACCGGATTGCCCTCGTCGGTCCCTCCGGCAGCGGGAAGTCAACGCTGCTGCACCTGATGGCGGGACTCGACACAACGACTGGCGGAAAGCTGGCCTGGCCTGAACTCGGTACGCGCAGCGGGCTGCGCCCGAGACGGATCGGAATGGTGTTTCAAACGCCGGGCCTTATCGCGCACGACGCTTTGCCGCCCGATCCGGGCGCCGCCTTCATTCAGGCGCAGCAAACCGCCAATAATTTCGAGGCGCGCGTCGCCAACAATCTCGTCGCTCGATTGGATGGCGCGCGCAGTGACGCCCTCTACGCCAAGGTGCTGTTCCTGTTTCTTGGTCTTCCGGGGGTCACGCTCGCAATCCTTTTGACTCTGGCGGTGGCGATGTCGGGGACGGAGCTGCGGCAGCGCGAGCAGGCGCTTTTGCGAACCCGGGCGCATCGCTGGCGCAGATATTGCGGTTGGCAGGCGCCGAAGCGCTGACCATCGGAACCGTCGGAGTGGTCCTCGGCATCGCTCTCGCCGGTCTCGTGGCCTGGACCTCATGGCGGGTGACGGACGCGCGCCTTATCGCGCCCTACTTCGCTCTGGCGGCCGCAGTCGGTTTCGCGCTCGCCATCGCGGCGTTGTCAGCACGCTCACCACATAGGCCAGCGCAAACATAGAGGCGAACGTGACCGGCATCCACCGCCAGCCTGCCGTTTCACGCCAGATGGCGAGCGTCGACGCGCATTGCGGCGAAGATATACCGCGCCAGCAGTGAAAACGCGGTCGCTAGACATCACTTGAAGAGCTATGAATGCAACAGGTGTTGCATTGAACTGACTACTCAGATATGCAACAGGTGTTTCAGCGGAGAGATATCTCATTCCAATTCAATGGCTTCTTTTCTTGGGGCAACTTCCTGCCGCTCCGTCCAGCGGGCGGGTTGCGCTGTGGAGACGCCTTCGCGCTGCCGGTGCTGCCAGCGTGCTGAATGGGGCGTGGGTCCTACCTGTTACGGACGAGCACAAACTGCTTTATGCCCAGCTCGTCGAGATAGTACGCGCGCAGGGCGGCAGCGCCACCGTCTTTGCAACCACTGCAACCAGCGAAGAAGAAGAGCAAGCCATCGTTGCCCGGTTTCAGGCGGACCGAGCACGCGAATACGACGAGTTCTCCGAGCGCTCCGGCGAATTTTTTGCCGAGATCGAAAAGGAGACGCGTCGTCGGAAATTCACGTTTGCAGAACTTGAAGAGATCGAGGACGACCTCGACAAGCTTTCTGCGTGGCTCGCCAAGATCAAGGCGCGCGACTTTTTTCCCAATGCTCGGATACAGGCGGCGAAGGAAACGCTAGAAACCTGTGGCGCCACCTTGCGAACCTTTGCCGACGAGGTCTATGCGCAAGAGGGCGTTGTAGACGCGACTGAGGTCAGCACTGGTTCGCTGGATTCCGACATTCCGAATTCTTCTCTCAAGAAGCGCGAGAGACCCCGGCATGGCTGACCACGTTCTGACGACCTCGATGGCGCTTCGAAACCTGCCGCGCGGACTCTGGGCGCTCGGGTTCGTATCGATGTTCATGGACCTCTCATCCGAGATGATCCACGCTCTGCTTCCCGTCTATCTCGTCACCATGCTCGGAGCCTCGGCGCTCACGGTCGGGCTCATCGAGGGTCTTACCGAAGCGACGGCGATGATCACCAAAATCTTCTCCGGCGCGCTGTCTGATTGGTTGGGCCGCCGCAAGCTGCTGGCCGTTATCGGCTACGGGCTTGCCGCCCTTACCAAGCCAATCTTCCCGCTCGCGACTACGATTGAGTGGGTCGTGACTGCTCGCTTCCTCGACCGCGTGGGAAAGGGTATTCGCGGGGCACCGCGCGACGCGTTGGTGGCCGATCTCGCGCCCGCTCCGTTGCGAGGAGCAAGCTTCGGCTTGAGACAATCCCTCGACACGATCGGGGCCTTCCTCGGTCCCCTCGCCGCAATCGGGCTTATGCTTTTCACCGGCGATAATTACACCGCGGTGTTCTGGATCGCGGTCATCTCCGCGTTCATCGCGTTTGGCCTGATGGCGTTCGGGGTGAAGGAGCCGGAACGCGCCATTGACGCTGCGGCAAGACCCAAGCCGCACTTCGCCGATGTCTGGCGGCTCTCAGGGCCATTCTGGGCCGTGGTAGCGGTTGCGGTGGTGCTGACACTGGCCCGGTTCAGCGAAGCCTTTCTGGTTCTGCGGGCTCAGAATGTAGGTCTCGCGATTGCGATCGTACCCGTCGTCATGGTCGTTATGAACATTGCTTACGCATTCGCGGCTTACCCCGCCGGCGTACTGTCCGATCGGTTCGGGCGTCAGGGCGTCCTGATCGTCGGCGTCGCCACACTCGTGGTCGCCGATCTGCTCCTGGCACTCACGACGTCAGTGCCCATCCTTTTGTTCGGCGCGGTGTTTTGGGGCCTGCACATGGGCCTGACCCAAGGGCTGCTTGCAACGCTGGTGGCGGACACCGCGCCTGCCGATCTGCGCGGAACCGCGTTTGGAGTGTTCAACCTCGCGAGCGGGGTGGCCATGCTCGTCGCCAGCGTGGTCGCCGGAGCGCTCTGGGATGTCTACGGACCGATCGCGACTTTCCTGGCCGGCGCGACTTTCACCGCCATCGCTTTGGCCGGCCTGCTCGCTCTACGAAAGCAATTCCGGTTCAGACAACACTTCATCAGCTTAGAGCAATCGGAAACTGTCGATGGATGTGAGCATGGCCGGTAGCGAGCACAAGAATCCCAGTGGACCTAGGCGTCGAATCGTCCGGCTTCTGGCTATTCTGGCGGCGATCGGAGGTGTTGGCGTGCTTGTGGTCTGGGGTTTCCTCGCCGGACGCGGCGAGGCAACGATGGAAGCCGAGCGAGAACGTCCGGTCAAAGCGCCCTTACGCGTGTCGACCGACGGCCGGGGTCAGCCCGTCGTGACCCTCGACGCCGCAACGCGTAGGCAGAGCGGAGTCGATGTCACCAAACCAAAGCCGACGCAATAACACGAGCAAGTCCGCGCCTACGGAACAGTGCTTGACCTCGACAAGCTGGTTACGCTGGACAACAATTATGTAACCGCCGTCGCCCAGCTTCAGAGCGCTCAGGCCAGGATCGTTGCATCGAAGGCGGCTTTCGAGCGCGCGCAGGCCCTTTCCAAGGACAACATCACAACTGTGGCGCAGCTACAATCGGCCCAGGCCACATTCGGTGCGGATCAAGCCGGAGTCGCAACGGCAGAAGCCCAGGTCAAAACGCTAAAAGCAACGGCGCTGCAGGAGTGGGGAACGGTCATCGGCAAGGCACTCATCGAGGGCGGCCCGCTGGTGACGCGTCTGATCGAACGTCAGACTTTCCTCCTCCAGATCACGCTGCCGCCTGGGACGTTCATAACGGCGGCACCGAAGGCGACGGTTCAATTCGGCGCAAGCGCCTCGCGCCATCAAGTCGATTTTGTCTCGCCCGCCACGCAAACGGACCCAAAGATCCAAGGCCTGAGTTTTTATTATGCGGCCGATGCCGCGAGCAATCTGTTGCCAGGAATGAACGTCCTTGCGTTCCTGCCGTCCGGTGCTCCCATCGATGGAATTGAAATTTCAGCCTCGGCCGTGGTGTGGTGGACGGGGCGGGCATGGATCTATCTGCGCACTGGCGCGGACACGTTCACGCGCCACGAAATTCCAACCGATATGCCCGCGCCCGGAGGCGGCTTCATCGTTTCCGTCAAGAGCCTCCCACCCACTCCGGAGATTGTGACCCAGGGAGCACAGATCTTGTTGTCCGAAGAATTCCGCGCGCAGATCCAGGTCGGCGAGGACAACAAATGACGCCGGCAACCCCCGGTCCCTCAGCCCCGTCGGGCTTGCAAGCGAATGTGATCGGCTTCGCGATCCGCTTCCGCGGCATCGTCGTGGCGTTGGCGTTGCTGCTGCTCGGCTACGGCATCCTCTCGGTTATTCGCGCGAAATATGACGTTTTCCCGGAGTTCGCACCGCCCCAGGTCGGCATCCAGACCGAGGCGCCCGGCCTTACGCCAGAACAGATCGAGGTCCTCGTCACCCAGCCGATCGAGAATGCCATCAATGGTGTCCCCGGCGTGCAATCGTTGCGGTCCACCTCGATCCAGGGGCTCTCCGTCATCACAGTTATCTTCGCGCCCGGAAGTGACATCTATCGGGATCGGCAAGTGGTGGCCGAGCGTCTGGCGGTCGCCGCACAACAGCTCCCGGCGGGGACGGGGCCGCCGGGAATGACGCCGCTGACCTCCTCGACGAGTACCATCCTTGTCGCCGGGCTCACCTCCGACACACACTCGCTGATGGATTTACGCACTATCGCCGATTGGACGCTGCGCCTGCGGCTTCTCGCCGTGCCGGGCGTCGCCAAGGTCGCGGTGTTCGGCGGCGATCTTCGTTCGCTTCAGGTTCAGGTCCATCCGGACCAGCTCATTCGCTATAATCTCACCCTCACCGACGTTCTGACCGCGGCGAAGAAGGCGACCGGCGTGCGCGGTGCGGGCTTTATCGACACAACCAATCAACGCATCGTCTTCCAGACCGAGGGCCAGTCACTCCAGGTGGAGGATGTTGCTCACACTGTTCTGCTGAACCAGGGCGCTTCGAGCGTGCTTCTCGGCGACGTCGCCGAGGTGGTCTATGCGCCGGAGCCGCCGATCGGCGGCGCGACGATTATGGGCCAGCCCGGCGTAATGTTGAATGTCTCGGGGCAATACGGGGCCAATACGGTCGAGGTGACCCAGCGCGTCGAAGAGGCGCTGGCGAGCTTGCGGCCGGGGCTGGAGAAGGCCGGTATTAAATTTCACGGCGATCTTTTTCGCCCGGCCAACTTCATCGATACGGCCACCAACAATGTCCGGGACTCGCTGGTTCTTGGTGGCATCCTCGTCATTGTGGTGCTGTTTCTGTTCCTGTTCGATCTACGCAGCGCAGCGATCGCCTGCACGGCGATCCCGCTGTCGCTGCTTGCCGCCGTCATTATCCTCGACGCTTTGGGGCAGAGCCTGAACACAATGACCTTGGGCGGGCTCGCGATCGCCATCGGCGAAGTGGTTGATGATGCGGTAATCGGCGTTGAGAACATCGTCCGGCGTTTACGCGAGAACAGGCGTTTGCCGGAACCTCGACCGGTGGGCCGGGTCGTACTCGACGCCTCGCTCGAAGTGCGCGGCGCTGTCATTTATGCGACCTTCGCGGTTATCCTTGTCTTCTTGCCCGTGCTGACGTTGCCAGGTCTCGCCGGCCGGTTCTTTGCGCCGCTCGGCATGGCCTATATCTTCGCCATTCTCGCATCGCTTGTCGTGGCACTGACGGTGACGCCGGCGCTCTCGATGCTGCTGCTCACCGGCCGCGGACGAGGAGGCGAAGGCGCGGGTGCGGTCGCGCATGATAGAGAGCCGCCCGTCGTTCGCTGGACGCGCGGGCGTTATGAGCGAATTTTGCGCGGTATCGCCATCCATCCGCGGACGGCGATCGCCGCCGCTCTGGTTTTTACCGTGGCCGGTTGTGCCGCCCTTCCGTTCTTTGGTAGCGCCTTCCTGCCCGAACTCAAGGAAGGGCATTTCATTCTTCACATGTCGGCTGTGCCCGGCACCTCGATTGCCGAATCCGAGCGCCTCGGCGCGCTTGTGACCAAGGCTCTGATCGCTCTGCCGGTGGTGCGCTCGGTCGCCCAGCACATCGGCCGCGCCGAGAAAGCCGACGACACCGCAGGCACGCATGAAAGCGAGTTCGAAGTCGACCTCAAATCCGGATTATCGGGCGACCAGACGGAAGGAGCGCAGGCCGACGTACATAAAGCGCTCCGCGGGTTCGCGGGAGTCAATTTCGCGGTAACGCCATTCCTGACCGAGCGCGTAGAGGAAACCTTGTCGGGCTACACGGCTGCCGTCGTCGTCAACATCTTCGGCGACGATCTCGACACGCTCGATCGCGCGGCACGGGACGTCGCGCGTACCGTTGGGGGTATCCAGGGTGCGGCGGACGTGCAATTGCAATCGCCGCCTGGCATGCCGCAGTTGACCATTCGACTCCGGAAAAAGGACGTGGAGCGCTGGGGCTTCGATGCGGTGGACGTCCTCGATTTGGTCCGCACCGCCTATCAGGGCGATGTTGTGGGCCAGAGCTATGATGGCAACCGGGTTTTCAACGTCATCACGGTGCTTGACGCCGAGAGCCGCAATAGTATCACCAAGGTCGGTGACCTCGCGCTACGCGCCCCGAGCGGCAGCTATGTGCTTCTCAAGCAAATCGCGGACATATACGAAACCGCCGGGCGCTATCAGGTATCTCATCTCGGCGGCCGACGTCTCCAAACGGTGACGGCGAACGTTGCCGGCCGTGACGTCGCCTCGTTCGTGCGGGATGCTCAGGCCGCGGTCTCTGCCAACGTAGAACTCCCGAGCGGGGGCTACGTGGAATTCGCCGGTTCGGCGCAGGCGCAGGCGCAATCCCGGCGCGACCTGCTGATTCATTCGTCGATCGCCGCAATCGGCGTGGTGCTGCTGCTGTCGATCGTAACGCGCAACTGGCGAAACCTGCTGCTCGTTCTCGTCAATCTGCCCTTCGCGCTCGTTGGTGGCGTGCTGGCGGTATTTGCGACCGGAGGCGTACTCTCACTCGGTTCGATGGTTGGTTTCGTGACACTGTTCGGAATCACGCTGCGCAACTCGATCATGATGATCTCCCACTATGAGCATCTGGTCGAAACTGACGGCATGCTTTGGGGTCTCGAAGCTGCAATCAAAGGCGCCGGCGACCGGCTGACGCCGATCCTGATGACCTCGCTCGTTACTGCGCTCGGTCTCCTGCCTCTCGTGATCGGAATGGGAGATCCAGGCCGTGAGATAGAAGGCCCCATGGCGCTCGTGATCCTGGGAGGCCTGCTGACCTCGATGGCCCTGAATTTGCTTGTCTTACCCACCCTAGCCCTGCGCTTCGGGCGGTTCGAGTCGGCCGTCGATGAACTCGGCGGCGGTTCGCCTGAATTGGCGAAACAAAACTCGAGCTAATATCTTACCAGTACCCGCAGCCGAATGTTTCCGGAACGAGCGAACTCATCGGCCATCTGGTGCTCTCGACCCCCGCAATGAGCGCGATCGATGCATTGTCGAGCCACGTCGAGCCGGATGAAAAGGCCAAACATTCCGGCGGCTACCCGTCCTCTGAATATAACGACAATATCGACGCGATCCGAACGAGGTCACGTTTCGGTCATCACACCCATCCTCCGACCGTTCGCAAACCCGTGCGACGGCGGCGTGGAGCGTCGACCGCTCTTCTAGGAACTTTATGCTTTCACTGGGACGATGGCCGGACGGCGCGTCGAGCATCGAACTCGGATCGATCGTTGACCGATTTGGTCGGAGCGACTAGTGTTGGAGTACAGATGGGGATGGAGTCCCCCGATACCCGCCCGTCGTGGGCTGATGACTCCTGCTGGGATGGGGCTGCAAAGCTCCGTCATGGCGGGAGCTTTGTTTAACCCGCCATAGGCGGGTTTTTTGTTGCCCTTCGATGATTGCAAGGGCAGCCGCATGGACATTCTTACCAGGCAATTGCGCGAATGGCTTAAATTGATCGCGGGCGATGGCTTTGCCGCGTCAATTCTTGCTGCCGTCGCCGCGGTCTGTTTTCTCGCGTTCGGATTGGGCGTGGCCTACGACCTCGTCGGCGGCCTGCTTGTCCTCGGACTAGTCACCGCTATCTTCGAAGCGCGGTCGCGCGCGAAGAATCGAAGATAGCGCGATGCAAGCGTATCTGATCGTGTTCCTTGGCGCTGGCATCGGCGGTGCTTTCCGACATGGAGTCAACGTCTGGTCCGCTCGCGTCTTCGGTCTGAATTTTCCCTACGGCACATTGATCGTCAACATCGTGGGGTCGCTGGCGATGGGTTTGATCGCCGGCTATTTCATGGCGAGCGGAAGCGCCTCCCAGCACTGGCGGTTGTTTCTCGCGACCGGCATTCTTGGCGGCTTCACTACCTTTTCGTCGTTCTCGCTCGACGTCGCCCTGCTTTATGAGCGCGGCGAGTTGGTGGTCCTCGCCTTTTACGTTCTGGCTTCGGTGTTGGCGTCTGCTACGGCGTTGTTCATCGGACTCTGGGCGACGCGGAGTTTAATTTCTTGAAAGGGTTACATCGGCAAAGGCATGTCGCGAGGGACGCCGTTTGGCCGACGCAAAGGAGCGCGCATGTCCTTTGACAATCCTGCTACGCAGCCATCGATCGACCGGCGTCTCGTCCTCGTCCGGCACGGCCAAAGCGAGGGAAATCTGAAGAACATCTTCACTGGCTCGCGCGATCTCGGTCTGACGGAACAGGGAATTGCCGAAGCCGGCAGTGT
>JAHCKB010000146.1 GCA_026125985.1 Bradyrhizobium sp. | reverse complement strand
CAAGCGAAAGCATACGCGTATTGACAGCAACGGGACCTTGCGTATCAAATTGATAATGATTAGGCTTATGATTGATAAAATCAATTATGAAGCGAATGCCGAGGCCCCACGTCAATCTCGATATCGACCTAGTTCGCACATTTGCCGCCATCGCCGATCTGCGGAGCTTTACGAGAGCCGCCTCGATTCTGCGCCGACAGCAGTCGACGATCTCCCTGCAGATTCGCAGGCTCGAAACCCAGGTAGGCGAACGTCTTCTCGACCGCAGCCCGCAAGGCGTAGCGCTTACCGCGGAAGGCGAGGCTTTCCTCGAATATGCGCGCAAGATCCTTGACCTCAACGACGAGATCATCTCGCGCGTCCGCGAGCCAAAGATGCACGGCATCGTCCGGCTCGGGGCGCCCGAGGATTTTGCCACACGCCACCTGCCGAACGTGCTGTCGCGGTTCGCGCAGACCTATCCTGATGTCGCGCTGGAAGTGACCTGCGATCTCACCATGAATCTGATCGACCAGCACAAGTCGGGCGCATTCGATCTCGCACTTATCAAGCGCGAGCGCTCGCTGGAAATCGCGGGCTTGCGAGTGTGGCGGGAGCCTCTGGTTTGGGTCAGCGGAGGACTGGACGTGAAGTCGGCGTCCACCCTGCCGCTCGCCGTTTCGCCTCGGCCGTGCGTCTACCGCAAGCGGGCAACAGAAGCGCTCGATCGCGCGCGGCGGCCGTGGAGGATTGCCTATACCTGCGGCTCGCTCGCCGGCACCTTGGCGGCTGTGAAAGCGCGTCTCGGAGTGACAGTATTACCCAAGGACATGGTGCCGCCCGACCTCGAAGTCATCGACGGCAAGCCCCTGCCCGATCTGAAAGACACGGAGATCGCGCTCATGGAGTCGAAACGGCTGTCGCTGCCTGCGCAACGGTTGAAGGAGCACATCGTGCGCTCATTGAGTCTGTCTTCAGGCGGGACCTGACCGTCGCCTCCAGCCAGCCGGATATCGCGCGGATCAGGGCCGCATGAACATGAAATCCGTGTCGGGATCGCAATTTTCCGCAACGAAGCGCAGTTCTGCCTGCACATCGGCGACGGAGCGCCTTTCGAGATATTTCGAAACGACCAGACCGAGCAAGGCGCGGCAGACGCCGTCGGTGTCCAGCGAAGCCGTTTCCGCGGCTGAGATCGCCGCATCGAAGTGAAGCTTTGCAATCTGGCTGGCGGACATCTCACCTCCCCGAAATACGTGTCGGTTCACACCACTTCCTGCGCCCGCAACTTCGCAATCGCGTCCGCGTCATAGCCGATCGAGCGCAGCACATCGTCGGTATGCGCGCCGAGCGCCGGCGCCATGTGGTCGAGCCGCCCGCCGCCGTGCTCGAGGCGGAAGCCGGAGCCTGCGAAGCGCAACCGGCCATAGGGCGTGTCGATCTCCTGGATCGCACCGCGCGCTGCGATCTGCGGGTGATCCATCACTTCCTCGACCTTCCAGATGCTGGCGCAGGGCGCGCCCGCGGCTTCAAGGATTGTCTCCCATTCCCGCGGGCTTTTCGTCGAGAGCTTCTGCTCGATGATGGCGCGCAGCGCCGGCTCGTTCTTCTGTCGCTCGAACCAGTCGGCGAAGCGCGGATCCTCGAACGTCTCCTCGCAGCCGAGCGCCGTCATCAACGCGATGTACTGTTTCTCGGTGTTGACGGCGAGCAGGATGTAGCCGTCGCCGGCCTTGAACAGGTTGGCGGTGGACCGCCGGCTGACGGCCTGATTGCCGGACAGTTGCTGCTTGTGGCCGGCAACGGAGTAGTCCGCGATCTGCCCGGACAGAAAGGCCAGCGTCGCCTCCAGCATGGACACGTCGACGAGCTGCCCCTTGCCGGTCTGGTTGCGCTGGAACAGTGCACTGGAGACGCCGAAGGCGGCGGTCGCTCCCGACAGCACATCGCACACCGCAAAGCCGGCGCGGGTCGGCCCGGTCTCGGCGTGGCCGGTGATTGCCATGATACCGCTCATCGCCTGGATCTTGCCGTCGTAGCCGGGGGCCAGCCGTTGCGGGCCGGTCTGGCCGAAGCCGGAGATCGCACAATAGATCAGCCGCGGATTGATCTGCGACAACGCGGCATAGCCGATGCCGAGCTTGTCCATCACTCCGGGACGAAAATTTTCCATGACGACGTCGGCTTCGGCCGCGAGCTTTTTGACGATCTCGATCGCCGCGGGCTTGGAGAGGTCCAGCGTCAGGCTGCGCTTGTTGCCGTTGATCGCCTGCCAGCCGGGCGCGAGCCCGCGGTCGGCCCATTCGCGGGAGAGCGGCGTGCGGCGCATGTCCTCGCCCTCGCGCCGCTCCACCTTGATGACGTCGGCCCCCAGCAGCGCCAGTTGATAGCTGGCATAGGGGCCGGCAAGCACCTGCGTGAAATCCAGGATCTTCACGCCTTCGAACGGTCGGGTCACTCAAGCTTCTCCCGCAGACGAGCCCGGACGCGGGTCAGGCGGCACGGTTACCGCGCGCGATTTCCTTTTGCCGGTCGAACTCGGCGCGGCGCCGCGCCAGTTCCTCCGCGCTGAGCTGCGCGACATTGTTGTAGTCGAGCTTCCAGGAGGCGTCCTCGCTCCAGCGCAGCGGCGACTGCATGGTGGTGCGCGCGCCGGCCGCGCTCTCCAACACGCGCAGCGCCAGTTCCAGCGTCAGTTCCTGCGAGGCCACGTCGTGCGGCTTGCCGGCGGAATTGCCGAGCG
The DNA here is from genome assembly GCA_026125985.1 of Bradyrhizobium sp. Taxonomy (GTDB): domain Bacteria; phylum Pseudomonadota; class Alphaproteobacteria; order Rhizobiales; family Xanthobacteraceae; genus Bradyrhizobium. The sequence goes on along the minus strand of JAHCKB010000146.1, from coordinate 8,649 downwards.
GAAAATCGGAGAACAGGAAACGCGGCACGGCCGCATGCTCGACGATATCCTTGGCGCAGCCCATCACCACCGTCGGGATGCCGTTGGCCTCGAGATGGCGGGCAACCAGCGCGGTGGTCTGGTGACAGACCGGGCAATTCGGCACCAGCACGGCAGCGTCGACCTTGTCGGCCCGGCAACGCGCGAGAATGTCCGGCGCATCGGTGTCGATGGTGACGCGATGGCTGCGGTTGGTGGGCGCACCGAAGAAACGCGGCGCCACCTCGCCGATCCGCCCCCTTGCCTGGGCCTTGATCAGTTGCGGCAGCGGAAACCAGGTGCCGCAGTCGGTCGCCGTGGTGTGCTTGCGGTCGTAGCCGATGTGCGAGATGCGCAGATCGTGCTGGGCCGAGGTATCGCCGTCATAGACCGTGTAGAACTTGGCGCTGCCGTTATAGGCCGCGCCCGGGCCCTGATCGCCTTTCGCCGGATCGTAGGGCGCAGCCGTGGAGATGATGGTCACGCGCGACTGCGACAGCGGCTTCTTCAACGGCTGGAACGGCGCATCCGTGTAATGCGCCCAGCGATAAGGCGTGGTGTAGCCGATCGCCGTGTAATAATCGCGCGTCCGCTGCATGTAGGGAATCGGAGCGTCATGGTCGGGCGCAAAGCCGAATTCGTCGTCCTGCGGGACGGGCATGTTTCACTCCGTGCATCTCGAATTTGCCGCCAGCCTAGATTCCCGCACCTCTGCCCGCAATAGCGGCGCGGCAGAGCGGCGATGCAAATGCGCCTCCCCGCCCCTCACCTGGCCCGGGTCAGCGCCAGCCAGATGCCGCCGCCGATCATGAAGCCGCCGGAGACGCGCGAGAGCAGGCGCGTGCGGTGCGCCGAGAAGAACAGCCGCGCACGGCCTGCCAGCACGGCATAGACCGCGTCGGTCATGACGGCCGTCACCATGAAGGTGAAGCCGAGCAGCGCGACCTGCGGAAAATGCGGCTGGCTCAAATCCATGAACTGCGGAATGAAGGCGCCGAAGAACACCAGCACTTTCGGGTTCGACAGCAGCACCAGGAAGCCCTGCAGGAAGAAGCCGCCCCGGGGCGGCGCGGGCTTCTCGTCTACGCTGAGGCCTTCGATCGGCGAGCGGATCAGCTTGATGCCGAGCCAGATCAGATAGGCTGCGCCGGCAAAACGCACCCAGTCGAACCAGTAACCCATGGTGGCCATCAGCGAGGTGAGGCCGACTGCGACAATGCCGATCACGATCGCGAGCCCTGCCTGTGCGCCGGCGACGTTGATCAGCGCGGCGCGCGTGCCGTAGCGCAGGCCATTGGCGATGATCAGACTGACGATCGGGCCGGGCAGCATCGCCAGCGCAACGCAGGCGACGACAAAGGCGAGATAGGCTTGCAGCGACATCATGGGCGGAGAAACCTGCTGTAGGACGGTCACGTTATTATGCATGGGCGGCGGCGAGCGGAAAGCCTTCTTCCGCGAACACCCGCGCAGCGGGTATTGCCGAACCCTCAGGCCCTGGCATCGCCGCTAAGCCGGCAGCGGCGCGACGATGCGGCGATAAAGGTGCCAGGTGGCGTGGCCGAGCACGGGCAGCGTCACAAGGAGCCCCAGGAAGGAAGGGATCGAGGAGACGATCAGAAGTATGACGATGATGAGAGCCCAGCCGATCATCGGACCGGGGCTCGCCACCACCGCGCGGACGCTGGTCACCATGGCGGTGACGAAATCGACGTCGCGGTCGAGCAGCAGCGGAAACGACACCACCGTGAGCGAAAACAGGATCAACGACAACGCAGCCCCCACCGCGTTGCCGATGGCGAGGAACAGAAGCCCCTCATTGGTGGTGAGTACCACCGTGATGAATTCCCTGATGCTGGAGAATGTGGTGTTGATGCCGAGGATGAGCGCGATCAGAAGCCGCACCTGGTACATCCAGATCAGGAAGATGAAGAGCGTGACGAAGGCCATCCAGCCGAGCTCGCTGCGCGAGCGCACGGCGGTCCAGATGGCGCCGAGCGTGACGGGCTGGCCGGCCTCGCGGCGCCGGCTCATTTCGTAGAGGCCGAGGGCGACGAACGGACCGATCAGGGCAAAGCCCGCGGCGATCGGATAGGCGAGATAGACCATGCCGAAGGCGGTGAGGCTGAGCACGAGCAGGATGCCGCCCAGGACATAGAGACCGCCAAACATCAGCCCGAAGAACGGCATTGCCTGGAAATCGCGCAGCCCCTGCACCAAGGCCTCGGCAATGTCGGCTGCCGCAATCGGCCGCACTACCGGGTCTACCTTGCCGGAAATCGACATCGGCTCCTCCTCCCCTCTTGATTGTTGGGGATATTGGTGCCGGACGGGCGGCCGAGCGTATTGATCCGGATCAAACGAGGCGGGCTCGGCGGGGCCGGACGCCGGCTATTTCCTGGCCCGGGAGTCGCGCTCCTTGATCAGCGCGTCGAGCTCATTCTGTTGCTGCTCAATGCGTTCCGCCGTCCGCTCCTCATTCGCCGCGCCCGACGATCCGGCCGCCTGCTCGGTCAACTGCCGGAGATTGTCACGCACGATGGCGATGCGGTCGTTGAGCTCCGGCAGCGAGAGAATGCTGTAGTCGTTCATGTCTGATGGCTCCTTGGAACGAAAGGATGGGCATGCGGGGCGTATCGGGGCATTGATGCAGCGCAAATCTGCCCAGCGACCACAATTCGCGGCTTGCGTGAGTGAACAACCCCTATGCCGCGAGTGCCGCCTTCACCAGGCCGCTCGCCTTGGCGAAATCCATTTGCCCGGCGTATTTGCCCTTGAGCACGCCGATCACCTTGCCCATGTCCTTGATCCCGGCAGCACCGGTCTCGGCGATGGCAGCGGCAATCGCGCCCTTCACGTCATCCTCCGACATCTGCTTCGGCAGGTAGGCCGAGATGATCGCGATCTCCTCGCGCTCCTGCGCGGCAAGCTCGGCGCGGCCGCCCTTGTCATAGAGCTCGACCGATTCCTGGCGCTGCTTGATCATCTTCTGGAACAGGCCGAGCAGGTCGGCATCGGAAAGCGGCGGCTTGCCCTGCCCGCGCGCGTCGATATCGGCATTCTTGATGGTCGAGTTCACCATGCGCAGCGTGGAGAGCTTGCGCTCGTCCTTGGCCTTCATCGCATCCTTGACCGCGTTGTTGATGTCGTCGCGCAGCATCGCTCAGGTCCTTCCCGGCTGTCCGTGCCCTGATCTAGGCTGTTCGGGACGGCGAGACAATCGGTTCCGGCCGCCTTCGGCCGGGTCGGCAACGAGGATCGGTCCGGAACGGCGGAATTGCCGTTCAAACATGCGGAAATCGCGTGTGAATCCGTAGCCTTCGGCTTTGACGGGCGGGGTCCGCCCCTCTATGTAGAGCGCTCATGACCACATCTGAAAACGCTCCCGCCTGGCCGGACCTCAAACCGACCGCGCTCCTCGTGCTCGCCGATGGCACGGTGCTGGAAGGCTTCGGCCTCGGCGCCGAGGGCCACGCCGTCGGTGAAGTCTGCTTCAACACCGCGATGACCGGCTACGAGGAGATCCTCACCGATCCCTCCTACGCCGGGCAGATCATCACGTTCACGTTCCCGCACATTGGCAATGTCGGCACCAACGAGGAAGACATCGAGACGGTGAACATGGCGGCAACGCCCGGCGCACGCGGGGTGATCCTGCGCAGCGCCATCACCGATCCCTCGAATTACCGAGCGACGCGCCATCTCGACGAGTGGCTCAAGGCGCGCGGCATCATCGGCCTGTCCGGCATCGACACCCGCGCACTGACCGCGCTGATCCGCAGCAAGGGCATGCCGAACGCCGTCATCGCGCATGCGCAGGATGGCAAGTTCGATCTGCCCGCCCTGAAGAAAGAGGCGCGCGAGTGGCCGGGCCTGGAGGGCATGGACCTCGTGCCGATGGTCACTTCGGGCCAGCGCTTCACCTGGGACGAAACGCCCTGGGTCTGGGACAAGGGGTTCGGCAAGCAGACCGATCCGCAGTTCAACGTCGTGGCGATCGACTACGGTATCAAGCGCAACATCCTGCGCCTGCTCGCCGGCGTCGGCTGCAAGGTGACGGTGGTGCCGGCCACGACCTCGGCCGAGGACATCCTGGCGATGAAGCCGGACGGCGTGTTCCTGTCGAACGGGCCCGGCGATCCCGCCGCGACCGGCAAATATTCGGTGCCGGTGATTCAGAAGGTGATCGAGTCGGGCACGCCGACCTTCGGCATCTGCCTCGGCCACCAGATGCTGGGGCTCGCCGTCGGCGCCAAGACCAAGAAGATGCACCAGGGCCATCACGGCGCCAATCATCCGGTCAAGGACGAGACCACCGGCAAGGTCGAGATCACCTCGATGAACCATGGCTTTGCCGTGGACCAGGCGACGCTGCCCAAGGGCGCCACGCAGACGCACATCTCGCTGTTCGACGGCTCCAATTGCGGCATCGCGCTCGACGGCAAGCCGGTCTTCTCGGTGCAGTATCATCCGGAAGCCTCTCCCGGTCCGCGCGACTCGCACTATCTGTTCCAGCGCTTTGCCGATCTGATGCGGGCGCGGAAGCAAGCGTAGGGCCTGGAGAGGAACGCAACCGGCTGACAACAGGTTGATCCGCACATAGTCTCATGCGCGGAGGTGCCCATGCCCATCGTCAAAGCCGGTGCCGAGCCGCTCACCTTCGTCTTCGCAGACGACGGGCTCATTCCCAACAGTCCGATGCCGTTCCTGGTCTACAAGGGCGCGGTGGAACTTGCGGGCGCGCATCCCGAGGCGACCATCGAAAAGCTGTTTGCCGCCAATGGCTGGGGCGCGATGTGGCGCAACGGCGTCTACGCCTTTCCGCATTATCACGCGACCGTGCACGAGGCGCTTGGCATCGCGCGCGGACGCGCCAAAGTGCGCTTCGGCGGCGAGCACGGCGAGGTGCTGGAGATTGCAGCGGGCGATGTCGCGATCCTGCCGGCCGGCACCGGGCATCAATGCATCTCGGCGAGCGCCGATCTGTCCGTGGTCGGCGCCTATCCGCCGGGGCCGTCGATGGATCTGGTGCGGCCGAACAAGCAGGCGCATGCGAAAGCGCTGAAGACGATTCCGATGGTCCCGGTACCGCAGACCGATCCGGTGCTGGGAGCGGATGGGCCGTTGGTCAGGCTGTGGCGCCGGTGACGCCACAGCCGTCATTGGCAGCTACGCCGCGTTGGCGCCTTCCTGGCGGCTCGCCTCGAACAGGAACCAGGTCCGCCGCTCGGTCTCGTCGATGAAAGTTTCCAGCAAGGCGGCCGTGCCGCGGTCCGCATTGTCGTCGGCGAGCTTGTGCGCCTTGCGCATCGCCGCAGCCATGGCCTTGTTGTCTTCCATCAACTCGCGCAGCATCTCGCGCGGCGGCACGTAATCCTCGTCATTGTCCTGGATGGTCTGGAGCTTCGCGATGTGGCCGATCGAACGCAGCGTGACGCCGCCAAGCTTACGCGCGCGCTCGGCAAGCTGGTCGGTGGTGCCGAAGATCGCCTCGGCCTGCTCGTCCAGCAGCAGATGATAGTCGCGGAAGTGCCGGCCGCTGACATGCCAGTGGAAATTCTTGGTCTTCAGGTAGAGCGCAAAGGCATCCGCCAGCAGCACGTTCAAGGCCTTGGAAACCTTGTCGACCGCTTCCTGAGGCAGGTCGGTCGGCGTGTCGAGATCGGGGGAGACTTTTTGCGATTTGTTGGTGGTTTTGCTCACGATGCACCCTTTTTGTTGGGACCGGACGTTGGACATTCATCGCTGAACCCTCTAACGCATCATGCATCCGGCGGTTCCACCCGCCGGACCCCAGTTCTCGGAAAATGCCCGTCCCATGGATGAATGGATCGACTATTACGATTCCACGCACACGATCTATGTGAGCAAGCTGCATCGCGACCGGCATTTTGCGGTCATTGCGCGGGACATCGTCGGCTATATCTCCTCCCCCGATGCGGTAGTGCTGGACTATGCCTGCGGCGAGGCATTGTCGGCGGGCCGCGTCGCGGATGCCTGCGGTCTGCTCTATCTCGCCGAGCCGGCGCCCGGCGTGCGCGGTCGACTGATCGCGCGTTTTGCGCCGAACACCAGGATTCGCGTGCGATCGCTGGAGGACGTCAAGAAGATGGCGGAGAACTCCATCGATCTCGTGGTGATGAATTCGGTTGCGCAGTACATGACATCGGAAGAGCTCGACGCCGCCTTTGCCAACATCAAGCGGATACTCAAGCCGTCCGGCCGCTTCGTACTGGGCGACATCTTGCGGCCCGAGGTCGGGATGGTCCGGGACGTGCTGGCGCTGCTGCAATTTGCCTGGAAGAACGGATTTTTCAAGGACGCCCTGATCGGGCTGATCTCGACTGCGCTGTCCGACTATCGCGAGCTGCGCACACGCGTCGGGCTGCAGCGCTACAGCGAGGACGAGATCGAGGAAAAACTTGCGAAGGTCGGCTTCTCGGCTTCGCGCGCGATGCAGAACATCGGCCACAACCCCTGGCGCATGACCTTCGTGGCGCGGCATGCCCTTACGGCAGCCGAGGCCGCCGTTAAGGTTAACAGATAGTAAAGGTGGCCGGCCTGTAACAAACCGGGCCAGGATGAAACCGGCCCGGTGGCGGAAGGAAGTCAACGCGGGGGCGGTGCAACGCTCTTTATCCTGGTTCAAATCCAGGCCGGGCCTCCAGCCTTCGCTGGCTGCGCCAGCTTCGGCTGGGCAAGCCCTATCGTGGCGAAGGCTGTCCCGCCGTAGCTCGCAGAGCGGAGGCGGACGGCACGACCGGCGGGGCTCGAATGAATGAGAGCGAAGACGGACTGGCGGGCCAAGCCCCCGAAAGCCCTACTTCACCGCGGCGTCGGCGATCGACTCCAGCTTCGTCTCGATCGCAGTTGTTCCTGCTGCGATTTTCTCGCTCGACGCATCAAAACCGTGACGCGACAGCATCGTTTTCAGGAATGCCGCGTTGTTATAGCTCACATACACTTCGCCCGCCTGGTTTTGCCAGACCAGCATCTTGAGCGGCAGGTCGATGCCGACCGTCGGATGTGCAAGCATCTGCGGTGTTCCGGCCTTGGGATTGCCGACGACAACGACAGTCTCCGGCGGCATCTGAAGGCCGGCCGCCTTTGCCGCGGCCGCGTGATCGAGACGGGCAAATACCACCAGGCCCCCCTCCTTCGCAGCCGCCTCCAGCCGCGTCAGCGTCTCATCGAAAGGCCGTGAGCTTCGCTTGGTCACGAGATCGCCGGCCGCCTGAGCGACCCCGGCGAGAACGGGAGAGATTGCCGCGGCGATGAGCAGGATTTTCGAACGGGTCATGCGAGGCTCCTGAGGGGTTGGGGTATCCTTATCTTCGTTCGGCCGGGCCGCTTTGTTTCGGGCTCTTTCCTGCCGGCGCGAAAATCCGTCTGGAACCCGATCCGCTCGCGCCCCTGAAACGCCGAAAATGCCGGTTGATGGGCTGTTTTTGGGGGTTTCGCGGGTACGGAAACTGGTCTAAAGACCAGCCGCGCGCGAGGGGTTCCCTCACGCATCGCATGATCCGCCGAAGTGTGGCGGTTTGGCGCAGCGATCATGCGCTCTTCTGGTTCGAGAGCGCGATCGGACGCAAAACCGGCACCCACTTTTGCTGATCGCGCTCTTGGCAAAGGGGACGCGCAGCCAGCGCGCCCTTTTTTTGTGCCCAGTTCTTCGCATCCCGTGAGACTTGATGCCCAAACGAACCGACATCTCCACCATCCTGATCATCGGCGCCGGTCCCATCGTGATCGGCCAGGCCTGCGAGTTCGACTATTCCGGCACGCAGGCGGTCAAGGCGCTGAAGGAAGAGGGCTATCGCGTCGTCCTCGTTAATTCCAATCCGGCGACGATCATGACCGATCCGGAGCTGGCGGATGCGACCTATATCGAGCCGATCACGCCCGAGATCGTCGCTAGGATCATCGAGAAGGAACGCAACGTCATTCCCGGCGGCTTTGCGCTGCTGCCGACCATGGGCGGCCAGACCGCGCTCAACTGCGCGCTGTCGCTGCGCAAGCAGGGCACGCTGGCGAAATTCGACGTCGAGATGATCGGCGCGACCGCCGACGCCATCGACAAGGCCGAAGATCGCGGCCGCTTCCGCGAGGCCATGACCAGGATCGGCCTCGAGACGCCGCGCTCGACCCAGACCAAATCCCTGCCCGATGCGCTGCGTGCGCTCGACCATATCGGCCTGCCTGCCATCATCCGCCCGTCGTTCACCATGGGCGGCACCGGCGGCGGCATCGCCTATACCAAGGCCGAGTTCATCGAGATCGTCGAGCGCGGTATCGACGCCTCCCCCACCAACGAAGTCCTGATCGAGGAAAGCGTCCTCGGCTGGAAGGAATTCGAGATGGAGGTGGTGCGCGACAAGAAGGACAATTGCATCATCATCTGCTCGATCGAGAACCTCGATCCGATGGGCGTGCACACCGGCGACTCCATCACCATCGCGCCGGCGCTGACGCTCACCGACAAGGAATACCAGATCATGCGCGACGCCTCGCTCGCGGTGCTGCGCGAGATCGGGGTGGAGACCGGCGGCTCCAACGTGCAGTTCGGCATCAATCCGGCCGACGGTCGCATGGTGGTGATCGAGATGAACCCGCGGGTGTCGCGCTCCTCGG